>NZ_SWAW01000008.1:4595-22129 GCF_005096345.1 Guyparkeria sp. SB14A
CGTGGCCACCAACGCGCTCAAGGCAACGGATGGCTTTACTCGGCTAGGACCGAGCGCACTGGCAATCGCGGGCTACGGTGGTGCGTTCTTTTGCCTCGCGCTCGCCCTGCGGAGCATTCCGGTCGGGGCGGCCTACGCCATCTGGGCCGGGGTGGGAATCGCTCTCGTCGCCCTGGTGGCGGCAGTTGTCTACCGGGAAGTACCCGACCTACCCACCTTGCTGGGCATGGGGTTGATCGTGGCTGGCGTCGTATTAATCAGCCTTTCGGCAAACTAGCGTAGCGATAGGCCCGGTTGCGCCCGCCGGCCTTGGCCTGATACATGGCCTCGTCGGCCTGCTTGAGCAGGATCTCGTCGTCGAGAACGCCTTCCTGCGGGTAGAAGGTATAGCCGATGCTCGCCGTGACCTGCAGCGTCGCCCCCTCGATCCGACGCTCGCGGGCCGCCGTCTGGACCAGCCGGTTGATGATCGGCTCGGCATCCGCCTCCTGGTCGAGGCCGCTCAGGATGATGACGAACTCGTCGCCGCTGATGCGCGACAGGGTGTCGGTCTCGCGCAGCTGGGCACCGAGGTCCTTGGCCACGTCGATCAGGAGCTTGTCGCCCATGTCGTGGCCGTGCTCGTCGTTGACCGCCTTGAATCCGTCGAGATCGAGGAAGGCCAGCGCCAGGGTGCCGTGATTGCGGCGTGCCGCCGCCATGGCCTGCCGGAGGCGATCGGCCATCAGCACGCGGTTGGGCAGGCCGGTCAGGGCATCGTGGTTGGCCCGGTGCTCGAGCTCGCGCTGGTAGTTCTTGATGTCGGTGATGTCCGAGGCCAGCGCGATGTAGTTGCGCGGTCGGCCCTCGGCGTCGTGCACCAGGCTGATGGTCAGCCGCTCGGCGAACAGCTCGCCACTCTTGTGCCGGTTCCACAGCTCGCCGCTCCAGTAGCCGGCGGTGCGCAGGCGCTCGCGCATGTGGCGATAGAACTCGCGATCGTGGGTGCCGGACTGCAGGAACTTCGGCGTGTGGCCGATCACCTCGTCGCGGCGCCAGCCGGTCATCTCGGTGAACGCGGCGTTGACGTCGATGATGCGCGCGTCCAGATCGGTGATCAGGATGGCCTCGCGGGCGTGCACGAACACCGAGGCGGCCAGTTGCAGGTCCTGCTCCATCTGCTTGCGGGCGGTGATGTCCTGGTGCGTGCCCCACATGCGCCGCGGCTCGTCCGCCTCGGTCCATTCCAGCACCCGGCCGCGCGTGAGCACCCAGACCCAGTCACCGTCCCGGTGCTGCATGCGGACCTCGGCCTCGAACTCGTCCCGCTCGCGCCGGAAACAGGCCTGCAGGGCCGCGTCGGCCCGCTCCAGGTCGTCCGGGTGGACCAGGCCCTTCCAGGTTTCGATGGTGGTGGGCTCGAGATCCGGGAGTCGATACCCGAGCATCTCGGCCCAGCGCGCGTTGAATACCGTCTCGCCGGTCTGGATGTTCCATTCCCAGGTGCCGACGTTGGTGGCCTCGATCACGTTGCCCAGGCGTTCGCGTTCGCGCTCGAGCGCCTGCTCGGCCCGTTCGCGCTCGGTGATGTCGTGGACGATCACGAACATCCGGCCGCGGTGGCGGTGATCGGTCAGCGGGGTGACGTGCACCTCGACGCGACGCTCCTCGCCCGAGCGCAGCCGGTGGGTATGCAGATGGCAGTGACCGCCGGTGATCCCGCCCCGGCAGACCTCCTCGAACTGCCGGCAGCGGTGCGCCCAGAGCCGGTCGATCGGATGACCGACCAGTTCCTCGCGCGGCCAGCCGTAGAATCCGGCCGCGGCCTGGTTGGCATCCAGGATCTCGCCGCTCTCGAAATCGATCAGCAAAAGTACCGAGGCGTTGTCCTCGAAAAAGCGCCGGAAACGCTCCTCGCTGCGACGCAGGGCGATCTGGCGGAACACCAGCGCCACGGTCAGCAACCCGACCAGCACCATCGCCAGCGCCAGGATCAGCAGCTCGTTGCGGTGCTGTGCCCAGATATCGGCCCAGGTGATGTCGTTGGCGCGCTCGAACGGCGGCAGACCCAGCTCGCGCGTGACGCGCTCGACCGGCAGGTAGTCGGCCGGCGGGCCAAAGCCGGCAATGCCGGCCGTCTGGGCGGCCGGATCGTTGACATTGAGGCTGAACAGCGCCGCGGCAATCTGGCGTTCCAGCGCCAGCCCGACGTGGGGCATGGTCACCAGCGGCCACTCGGGGTAGAGCCGGGTCGAGACCAGGTAGGGGTAGTCGCCCAGGTGCTGACGGTTGAGGACCTTGAGCGCCCGCGGCTCGATGTCGCCGCGATCGATCAGGTCCTGCAGCACACCGGTGCGGATGAAGCCCGCCTCGGCCTGGCCGTCGAGCACGGCACGCACCACCGCGTCGTGACTGCCGAGGAAATCGAACATCGCCGATTCGCGCAGGTCGACGCCGGCCTCGAGCGCCTCGAACAGCGGCGCCTGGTAGCCGCCGAGAAACCGTTCCCCGGGCGCGGCGATCACGCGCCCGGCCAGGTCGGCCAGGTCGTTGATCTCGGCGGAATCGCGCCGCGCGATGATTACCCCGCCCAGGCTGCGGGTGGTGCGGTCGCGGTGCTGGGTGACCAGGGTGCCCAGCACACCGGAGAGCGCATTCTCGCTGCGCACCAGCTCATAGTGGGTGGGCGAGGTCAGCAGCAGGTCGATCTCGTTACGCTGGATCGCCCGGTCGAGGTCGTCGAGGTCGAGCACGCGCATCTCGAATTCGGCCGACTCGATCGACTCGTTGAGGTAGTCGACCAGCGGCCCGAAGCGCAGCTCCATCAGGGGCACCGGGCGAACGGCGAAGATGCCCAGCACCAGCCGTTCGCCGGGCGCGGCCAGCGTGAGCAAGGGTGTGCTCACCAGCACGCACAGGGTCAGCCCGCGCAGGAGTCTCGCCGCGAGGGCGGCGACCCCGCCGCGGTTGGCATGCCCGTCGGTCCGATCAGATTGCACGCGCGTGCCTCCGCGGCAGGAAGGCATCCGTGAACCAGTCGCCTTGCAAGCCGCCCGACGTGCCGATCCGGCGCTGGAGCTCGGCCGCGGCGACGGTCAGGCGCGAACCGGCACTGAGATAGCGCTGGTTGGCGCGTCGGTCGGGCAGCAGGACACCACCCAGGGCCTGGCGCACGTCGTCAGGCGAGACGGATTCCACGTCGGCGATCCGGTAGAGGGCATCCTGGCGGTTGAAACGCAGATGTTCGAGCGCCCGGAAATGTGCGTCGATCAGGCCGAGCAGGGTGTGCTCGACGTGGTCGATGCAATCGCGACGCACGGCGAACACGTCGAAGATGGTGTCGGGGAAGTCGCGGCTGTCGGCCATGCGCACGGCACCGAGGCGACGCAATCGGGCGACCGTGGGCTCGTAGCTGACCAGCGCCTCCACGTCGCCGGCCTCCCAGGCGGCCACGTGACTGTCGATCGGCAAGTCCACCACGGTGACCTGCTCGCGGCCCAGGCCGGCCTTTTCCAGTACCCGGTCGAGCAGCATGGCACCCACCGCCGAGCCCTCCGCCCCGATGCGCTTGCCTTCCAGCTGCTCCAGGCGCTTGATCGATTCGTTGACCACCAGCGCATCCGCCCCGGCCGAGACGTTGAACACCATCACCACCACCAGGTCCATGCCCTGCACGCGCGCGCGGATCACTTCGTCAAGGGTCAGGGCGGCGGCATCGGCCTCGTGTTTCTGCAGGGCGGCAAGCGACTCGGAGGCCGACTGGCGCCGGGTGAGCGTGGCCGCCTCGGGCAACCAGGCGAAGCGTTCGGCCAAATACAGGGTCTCGTAGCCGACCCAGGGGTGGTAGGAGACGCGCAAGGGATCGTCCTGCCGACACCCGCCAAGAAACGGGATCATTCCCGAGACGCCAAGGGCAAGCGGGGTCAGGGCGAGAAAACGTCGACGATCCATGCGTGGCGTGGTCCAAAGCGGCCGTCGATTGGCCGGATAGTTAAGGGCATACGCCCGAGCGAATCCACTATATCAACCGACAATTTCCGGGCAACCAGTAGCCGGCTACGCATTCCCGCCCCGCCATACCGGGCTGTTGCGCCCACGCAAAAAACCCACGTCGATGACGTGGGTTTCTACCTTGGGAAACTCTTGGGCCCGAGACCCAATCAGGGCTCGACGGTGGTCAACCCCAGGGTGTGCCAGAGCTGCATGCCGCCCCGGTACCAGTAGATCTTGTCGGCCGGGTAGCCCATGCCGACCATCGCCCGGATATTGGTCGGCGACTGGCCGCACCAGGGGCCGTTGCAGAACAGCACCAGCTTCTTGGCGTCCCGGAAGTCGAACAGGCCGTCGGTCTTCTTGACGCCGAACTCGTCAATCAGCAGCGTCTCGGCGACGAACGGATCGAAGGTCGATGCCTCCGGATGGAGCTGTGTCCACGGGATGTTCTGCGCGCTGGGGATGGTGCCCTTGTTGTACCAGTCCGGGGTGCGCGAATCGATCAGCAGGAATTCGTCCTCGCCCATCGCGCGGTCGGCGAGCATTTCCAGGAGCTCGATCTCGCCGATGGTGTGCACGCCGGGCAGCAACTGCATGGGCTGGACGCAGAACGGCGGGCATTCGCGACTGGTCTGGGTGTAGTCCTCGGCGATGCGGCTGTCCGGGTCCTGGTCGCGCTTGATCACGACCTCTTTGCCCTCGTGCATCACGGTGACCGATTCGAGGTCAGGGGTAACCTTGACCTTCATTTCCTCGGCGCTCACCACGCCGGCGGCGGCGAGCAGTGTCGCGCCGATCAACCAGGCTGGCTGTTTCATGGCTTGCCTCCCCTTTCTTGAAATCTACCGGGGAGTCTAGGCGGGAGAGCCGGGACTTGCAGATCGGCGGATGGCCGGTCCGCCGATACGGGCGGCTCAGGCGAGCCGCTGGACCGACTCGCCCCGCCCGATGCCGTAGTAGTGCCAGCCCTCGGCCTTGAGGCGCTCGGGGTCGTAGAGGTTGCGCCCGTCGACGATCACCGGCTCGGTGAGCGACTCGCGCATCAAGGCGAAGTCCGGGGCACGGAAGGCCTTCCACTCGGTGCAGATCACCAGGGCATCGGCGCCCTTGAGCGCGGCATCGCGCGTGCCCACCAGGGCGAGGTCGTCGCGGTGGCCGTAGATGCGCTGGGTTTCCTCCATGGCCTCCGGGTCGAAGGCCTGCACCTTCGCCCCCGCCGCCCAGAGCGATTCCATCAGCGTGCGCGACGGGGCCTCGCGCATGTCGTCGGTGTTGGGCTTGAAGGCCAGCCCCCACAGGGCAAAGGTCTTGCCGGCCAGTGCCTCGACGCTGCCGTAGTGGGCGACCAGCATCTCGAACGGGCGGTGCTTCTGGCGACGGTTGACCGCCTCGACGGCGTCGAGGAGCAACGGCTCATGGTCGACCGAATGGGCGATGCGCGAGAGCGCCTGCACGTCCTTGGGGAAGCACGAGCCACCGTAGCCGCAGCCGGGATAGATGAAGTGATAGCCGATGCGCGGGTCGGAACCGATGCCGAGACGCACGTTCTCGATGTCCGCCCCGAGTCGTTCGGCGAGGTTCGCCAATTCGTTCATGAAGCTGATCTTGGTCGCCAGCATGGCGTTGGCCGCGTACTTGGTCAGCTCGGCCGAGCGCAGGTCCATCACGATCACACGATCGTGGTTGCGGTTGAACGGCGCGTAGAGCTCGCGCATCACCGCCTCGCTGTGCGGGTCAGAGGTGCCGACGATGATGCGGTCGGGCTTCATGAAATCGTTGACCGCCGCGCCTTCCTTGAGGAATTCGGGGTTGGAGACGACATCGAAGGCGAGGTCCACGCCGCGGCGGGCGAGTGTCTCGGCGACCACCTCGCGCACCTGGTCGCCGGTGCCCACCGGCACGGTCGACTTGTCGATGATGATCTTGGGCGCCTCCATGTGCTCGGCGATGGTCGCGGCCACGGCACGCACGTACTGGAGATCCGCCGAGCCGTCCTCGTCGGGCGGCGTGCCCACGGCGATGAACTGCAGCTCGCCGAAGGCGACCCCCTTGGCGGCATCGGTGGTGAAGTGCAGGCGGCCCTGCTCGTGGTTCTCGCGCACGATCGGCTCGAGACCGGGTTCGTAGATCGGGATGATGCCGTCGTTCAGGCGCTCGATCTTGCCCGGATCGACGTCCACGCAGGTGACCTCGTGACCCACCTCGGCCAGGCACGCCCCCGTGACCAGACCGACGTAGCCGGTGCCGAAAATCGTGACCTTCATGCTTGATTCGTTCCTTCGTCGTTCATGTCCCCGGCCGCCTCGATCACGTCGCGCACCTCGAGAAACAGGGCGCGGCTGGCCTTGCCGTATTCCTCGCGCGCGGCCTCGGTCCGGGCCGAGCGCTGCAGCTGACGCAGGTGCTGGACGTCGACGGCCGGGTAGCTGTCTATAAAGCGGGTAATCGCCTCGTGGTCCTCGATCAGCGCGTCACGCCAGGCCTCGGCCTGCATCTGCCGGCGCTGGTTTTCCGGCGAGTTGGGGTCGAGCCGACGCAGGGCCGTTTCGATGGCCTCGACGTCCTCCTCGCGCATCAGGCGGCCGATGTACTGGCGCTGGCGCTTGGCCGCGCCCCGCGAGCGAGTCGCCTTGAGCTGGTCGACCGCGTCGCGCAGGCGATCGGTGATCGGCAGGCGGTCGAGCGCCTCGCTGTCCAGCTCGGCCAGCCCCACGCCCAGCGCCTGGGCGGCGTGCGCCTCGCGCTTGACCTGGGACTTGCTCGGGCCGAGGTATTCCTCGTCGTGCTCGCCGATCGAATCGGGCGGCAGGTGGTGCTCGGACATGGGTCGCTCCCGGCGATGGACGTCAAAGGCGGGATTCTACCCAATTCCGAGCCGGTGTCGGCGCCCGCCGGTCCGTTACTCCGACCCGCAGCCTGGCGGTCAGACGTTACGGGGCGATGACTCGAACGGGTTGAGCTTCCAGATGCGCGCGTTGAGCAACGCGGCGAAGGCGACCCAGAACCAGTAGGGCACCAGCAGCCAGGCGGCAAGCGCGCTGACCTGGGCGAACAGCCCGATGGTGAGGCTCAGCACCAACCACAGCACCAGGATGTCGACGAGCCCGGCCACGATGCGCCGGCGACCGAAGAACAGCCAGGACCAGGCGGCGTTGAACAGCAGTTGGACGAGGTAGAGGATCAGGCCGGCCCTGCGGGCGGTCGACTCGTCGGCCATGAATACCCGCCAGGCAGCCACCGCCATCAGGAGATAGAGCACCGCCCAGGCGATGGGAAAGACCTTGTCCGGCGGCGTCCACGACGGCTTGGCCAGTTCGCGGTACCAGCCATCGGGGCGGAAGATACCGCCGGTCAGGGCGGTGAGCGCGACCAGGACGATCGATCCCATCAGGACCGCGATGGATTCGAGCATGGGAGTCTCCCCTCAGCGATTCGTTGGCATGAGCCTAGTCGTCACGACCGCCCCGTGCCGCGAAGCGACCGCGAACCACGTGGACTCAATCGGACGACGTCACGGTGAAAAGCTCGGCGACCAGTTCGGTGGCGTAGCTGCCCGGCGGCAGGGAAAACGCGAGTTCGACCGCGCCGTCCTCGACCCCGTACTCGAGGTCGGTTACGCGTACGGCCAGTGGACGACGGTCGGCCTCCACCCGCCAATCGCTCAGCCATTGCCGCCAGGTCGCCTCGCCGAACCGGGCCAGCATCTCGGTGGCCAGGGCATTCTCGCGGGCCGCCACCCCATCACCCGCCGGGGAGGCACCCTCGCCCCACAACGGGCCGGTGGGCATGACGTCGCCCTGCGCCAGCCGCGCCTCGAGCACGTCGAGCTCGTCGGCCTCGGCGAGGAAACGGCTGCGCGAACCGGCCAGTTGCAGCAGGTCACCGGGCTCGACCCGGTCGATGCCACCGCTGGCAACCCGGTCGGCCAGCACGCGGTCGAAGATCGCCGAGCGCAGCGTGGACAGCAACCAGTTGCGCGCCTGGCGCTTGGGGCGCCCCGTCCGGATGCCCTGGCCCCACTCGACCAGGCCGCGCAGGTTGCCGAAATACCGCCCGTAGCGCTGTTCGCCGAAGTAGTTGGCCATGCCGCGCGAGGCGAGACCCGGGGCCCGTTCGGCCAGGTACCCCGCCAGGTCGGGCGCCTCGCTCTCGTGGACGGGCGCGACGTCGTGCAGGCGCAAGCGGAATCGATTGGCGCGGTGGGTGCCACGGCGCAGTTTTCGATCATGGCGATCGAGCGCCAGCAGGCCGACGCCCGCCTCCGCGCAGGCCCGTTCGAAGGCCGCCGGAT
Source organism: Guyparkeria sp. SB14A (assembly GCF_005096345.1). Classification (NCBI taxonomy): domain Bacteria; kingdom Pseudomonadati; phylum Pseudomonadota; class Gammaproteobacteria; order Chromatiales; family Thioalkalibacteraceae; genus Guyparkeria; species Guyparkeria sp. SB14A. The sequence goes on from NZ_SWAW01000008.1 coordinate 12,859, forward strand.
CGAAGGATTCGTGCGGAACGCTCAGCCACTGGGTGGTGACCGCGTGGCGATCCTTGAGCCCCGAAAAGCCGATGTCGCGCGCCCGCGTGCCGGTCACCTTGGCGATCCAGTCGACCAGCGCGCCGGTGGCCATGTCGCGCTTTTCCAGGCGCATCAGCCAGTGGTTGCCCGCCCCGCTGGGGTCAAAGCCGAGTTCCTCGTCCACGCGGAAGGACTCCGGGCTCTGCTTGAGCCCGGCCTGCCAGGCGGGTGAACCCGCAAGCCGCGGTCGCGCAGAGCCCGGCGCCCCCGGCCAGTCCAGCGGCGGCTGCACATCCGGCTGGCCGGCGCCGTCGACCTCACTCATCGACAAGCGTCGCGGTCCAGTCGATCGTCTCTCCGCTCAGGAACGGCACGACCACGTCGCCGCCGCAATCGATCGGTGCGGGGACCGTCTGGGCCTTGCGTTCCAGGCGCAGGCGACGCTCGTTGACCGGCAGGCCATAGAACCGTGGCCCGTTGAGGCTGGTGAACGCCTCGAGCCGATCGAGCGCGCCCAGCCGGTCGAAGACCTGGGCGTAGAGCTCGACGGCCACCGGCGCGGTGAAGGCCCCGGCACAGCCGCAGGCCGACTCCTTGGCGCCCTTGGGGTGCGGGGCGCTGTCGGTGCCCATGAAGAACTTGCCGGACGGATCGACCGCCGCCTCGAGCAGCGCCTCGCGATGCTTCTCGCGCTTGAGGATCGGCAGGCAGTAGTAATGCGGGCGGATCCCGCCGGCGAGCATCGCGTTGCGGTTGAACATCAGGTGGTGCGCGGTGATGGTCGCGCCGAGGCGTTCGCCCTGGGAGCGCACGAAGGCCACGGCCTGGGCGGTGGTGATGTGCTCCATCACGACGCGCAGGTTGGGGTAACGTTCGAGCATGGGCTTGAGCACGCGCTCGATGAACACCGCCTCGCGATCGAAGATGTCGACCGCCGGGTCGACCACCTCGCCGTGCACGCACAACGGGAGGCCGGTGCGTTCCAGCGCCGCGAGCACCGATTCGATCGCCAGCGGATCGGTGACCCCGTTCTCGGAGTTGGTGGTGGCCCCGGCCGGGTAGAGCTTGACCGCGTGGACATGCGGATCGGCCGCGGCCTGCTCGATGTCGGCGGCCGTGGTGCGATCGGTCAGGTACAGGGTCATCAACGGCTCGAACCCGCTGTCCGGGCCAAGCGCGGCCAGGATACGGTCGCGGTAGGCCCGCGCCTCGCTCACGCTGGTCACGGGCGGCACCAGGTTGGGCATGATGATCGCCCGGCTGCACTGGCGCGCGGAGTAGCCGGCGACGGCGTCGAGCATCGCCCCGTCGCGCAGGTGTAGGTGCCAGTCGTCCGGCTGGCGAATAATCAGTTCATCCACAGACAATCCTTAATGGGATCAATGGGTTTAAATGGGTTGTTCGCGTGGATTGATAAATCCTTACCAGGCGATGTACGCGTAGCCGTCTTCCTGGTATTCCATCAGGGCCGCGGCACCGACCTGCTCGATGCGAGCGAACTCCCGGATGTCGTCCGCGCTGTAGCCCACGGTATCCATGGTGTTGCCGCAGGCGATCCACTCGACGTCGTAGTTCTTGGCGAATCCCTCGACGCGGGCATAGATCTCCTCGTCGACTTCGCGCTTGGGCTCCTTGGCCAGGATGTGGATGCCCTTGGCGAAGCAGGCCACGGCGATCTTCACGTTGCCGCCGTACTTGCCGATCATGGCGTTCATCGAGTTGAGCACGTGGGTCTGGTAGTCCACGTCGCCGTGGTTGAGCTGGTAGATCACCTTGTGTGCCGGCTCGTCACCCGGGAAGAACAACTCCTCGTCGCCACCGCCGTCCTGCGCCTGTGCGCGCCCCAGGCCGAACGCGGCGCCGGCACCGGCCATGACGGTCATGAAACGGCGTCGATTCTTGAGAAAATCCTGCATGCCTCTACCTCTCTCATCCACAGCCCCTCGATCTATCGGGGTCTGCCATCGTGGGTCCGAACGATCCGTCGATTACGCTTCCATGGCCTACCGTGACGGCCATGGAATCATGGTAGCCCATTAACGATTCAAGGACGGCCTTCCCGGGCCGGCCAGCTAACGGGGTCAATCGCTGGAGCCAACCCGCATCAGCACGTAGCCGCCCTTCGCGTACAACACCTCGCCGGGCGTGCGCTCGGCCCGCTCGCTGCGGGTCAGCAGAAGGTCGCCCTCCCGCACCTCGCGCCGCTCGACCACCTTCTGCGCATAGACACCGAAGCTCGGCATGTTCATGTCGCGCATCACCAGCGGCCCCGGCAGATCACGCGCCATCAGGCCCGCATCGCGCACCGGCCCCTGCTGCATCTGGCCCACGGCGTTGAGCACCAACGCGTTGACCACCAGCGCGCAGGACAGTGCCACCGGGATCATCACCTTGGGCAGCGACCACGTCCGCGCCAGACCGGCCGCGATGACCAGGGCCAGGGTGCCGCCGACGATGAGGTACCACGACACGCCGAAGAACCGGTCCCGCTCGGCGAGCATGTCCTGCACGTAGGACGGCTTGATCTGGTCGAAGTTGATTTCCACCAGCCAGGGCAACAGCAGGACGAACAACAGGAACAGCGCCGGCGGCACCAGATGCAACCACCGGTGCCGGATGTGCGGCAGGTGGGAGGCCATTACCAGCATCAGGCCCACCAGACCGTAGTTGAGGTAATGCGGCAGCTTGGTGCCGGAAAACGAGAACAGTAGCAGCGTCAGGCCGAACCAGATCCAGCCGAAGCGGCGCAGCGCCAGCGGCAACGAGGCCGGCTTGCCGTAGGCCGCCTGCCAGTCGCTGGGCAGGTAACGCAACGCGGTGAGCACCGCCCCGGTGAATGGCAACAGGGCGACCAGGGTGACCACCGGGTAGTACCACAGGCCACCGGAATGGCCTTCCATCGGCTCGTCAAACCGGCTGACGTTGTTCTTGAGGAAGAACTCGTCGATGAAGTACTGGCCGTGTTCGATCCAGACGGCGATGTACCACGGCAGCGCCACGGCGAGAAAGATCAGAATGCCCTGCCAGTCGAGCACCGCCCGCCACCAGTCGCGCCCGCGCGCCGTGACCAGGTAGAACGCGAAGCTCGCCAGCGCCGGAATGACCACCGCCACCGGCCCCTTGGTGAGAAACCCCAGTCCCATCGCCAGGTAGGCCCAGCGCACCCAGCGCCGTTCGCCGCTCACCCAGTGATTGAAGGTGGCGAACACCGCGGCGGTGAGAAACAACAGCAGCACGGCATCGGAAATCGCCGCCTTGCCGACCACGGTGGTCATCAGCGAGGTGGCCGCGATCAACCCGGCAAAGAAGGCCGAGCGGCCACCCAGATACCGGTCGGCAAAGGCATAGATCAGCCCTACCCAGGCCGCCGAGGCGAGTACCGACGGCAAGCGGAAGGCCCACTCGGTGAACCCGAACACCCCGACCGAGGCGGCCTGCAACCAGTAGATCAGCACCGGCTTGGCAAAGCGCGGCTCCTCGTTGAGGTACGGCGTGAGGAAGTCGCCACGCTCGAACATCGCCCAGGTCGCGCCGGTGAACGCCCCCTCGTCGAGGTCGAACAGGGGCAGGCTGGCAATGCCCCAGACGTAGCCGATCGCGACGGCCACGGCCAGGACGATCAGGTGAAAACGGCGGGAATCGAGCATGGTGGTCGGTCTCATCACGAGCGGGTGGCCGGCGGGTGACCCGGTGGGCACTGGCGCGGGAGTATATCAATCGCCGCGCGGGGTTCCGCCGCTGGCCGACAAATCTCGTTACAATGAGCGCTCCCGGTCATCGACCCGCCGCATCCAGCCTGCAGACACGAGTTCCATGGACCTGTATCCCCTCCTTCGCCCCCTGCTGTTCCGCCTCGATCCGGAAACGGCCCACCGCGTCACGCTGACCCTGCTCGATCTGGCGGCCCGCACGCCGTGGTGCGGGATGCAGCGTCGCGGGGTCCCGGCGGACCCAACCACCGTCATGGGCCTGGACTTCCCCAACCGGGTCGGACTGGCCGCCGGCCTGGACAAGAACGCCGCGCACATCGCCGGCCTGTCCTGCCTGGGCTTCGGCTTTCTCGAGGTGGGCACGCTGACCCCGCGCGCCCAGCCGGGCAATCCCGCGCCGCGCCTGTTCCGACTCACCGACGCCGAGGCCCTGATCAACCGGATGGGATTCAACAACGACGGTATCGAGTCGGCGTTGGCGAACATCGCCGCCGCGCCGCGTACCGTGCCGCTGGGCATCAACCTGGGCAAGAACTTCGACACCCCGATCGAGGCGGCACTCGACGATTACCGCGCCGGGCTGGCCGCCGTCTATGACCAGGCCGACTACGTCATCATCAACATCTCCTCGCCCAACACCGCCAACCTGCGCAACCTCCAGGGCGGCGAGGCCTTCACCGCGCTGCTCGCCGGACTGGCCGAGGAACGCGAACGCCTGCGCGACGAGAGCGGGCGTCACGTGCCGCTGGCAATCAAGATCGCCCCGGACATCGAGGACGAGGAGTTCCCGGCACTGGTCGACGCGCTGGTCGCCCACGGGATCGATGCGGTGATCGCCACCAATACGACCATCGGGCGACCGCTGGTCTCGGGCCTGCCGCAGGCCGACGAAGCCGGCGGGCTCTCCGGCCGCCCGGTACGGGAGCGCTCGACCGAGGTGATCGCCGCCCTGCGCGAGCGCCTGCCGGACGATTTCCCGATCATCGGGGTGGGTGGTATCGATTCGGGAGAAGCGGCGCTGGAGAAGATCCGTGCCGGTGCCGATCTGGTGCAGGTCTACACCGGCCTCATCTACCGCGGGCCGCAACTGGTGCGCGACGTGGCCCGCGCCCTGGCCGAGTCCGACGACTAAGGACTACTCTGGCTCAACCGGCGCGGCGCGCGGCACACACCGGGCAGCCCGGGTCCTGGCGATATTTGACGGTGCGCCACTCGGCATCCTTGAGATCGAACAGCGCCAGTCGGCCGACCAGCGGCCGGCCGGCCCCGGCGAGCACCTTGATCGCCTCGGCCGCCTGCAGGCTGCCGATCATGCCCACCAGCGGCGAGAGCACGCCGGTCTCGGCGCAGCGCAACTCGTCCTCACCCTCCTCGCGGTACAGGCAGCGATAACAGGGGGCATCCGGGTCGCGGTGATCGAACACCGTCACCTGACCGGCCCACTGGATCGCCGCCCCGGAAACGAGCGGCACGCGCCGCTCGGCACACGCCGCGTTCAGCGCGAAGCGCAGATCGAAGTTGTCCGAGCAATCGACCACCAGGTCGACCCGTGCCACCGCCTCGGCCAGCCCCTCGCCCGCCAGTTTCTCCTCGACCGGGACCAGCCGCACCTCGGGGTTGATCTCGGCCAGACGCGCCGCGGCGGAGGCCACCTTGCTCTGCCCGACGCGCGCCTGGTCATGCACGATCTGACGCTGGAGGTTGGAGAGGTCGACCCGGTCGAAGTCGGCCAGGTGAAGCTCGCCCACCCCGCTCGCAGCGAGGTACATCGAGACGGGCGAGCCGAGCCCGCCCAGCCCGACGATCAGCACGCGGGCATCGAGCAGGCGCTCCTGCCCCTCGTAATCCAGTCCGTCGAGCATGATGTGGCGCCCGTAGCGCAGCAATTGGTCGTCTTTCATTGCCAGTGAATCGTCAGAATGAGTCGTCGTTACGTGCCGGAACGCAAATGCCCGGCCTGGGGCCGGGCATTGGTGCCGGAGGGAGTCGTCCGCCTGCGGCGCGATCGATTATCAGGTTCTTACAGGTAGTGGCGCCAGGGGTCGTCGGATCGGTCGCCCTGGTCCTCGACGTGTCGCTCACGAACCAGGCCCGCCTCGCCGGTCGGCCGGTATTTCTGCGGCGGCAGGTTGCAGCCGTCCAGCCCCAGGGCCTCGCGCTGGTTCTGCTCGGTGTAATCGACCAGGGCGCACTTGAGCTTCTCCAAGAGCGCGGCGTCGAGGTGAAAGCCCGAGGCCTGTAGCGCCTGGCGGATGGCCTTCAGGCAGATGCCGGACAGGTCGTACTCGACCTCGAGACAGAGCGGCCCGCGCCGTCTGGCCGCGATCACCCCCGGCAGCCACCGGGCGAACGCCTCCGCGGCTCGTGCCGGCTCACCTTCCTGGTGCGGGCCACGAAACCAGATTTCGTGCATCTTGATCAGTTGCTTGTCTTCCATGCCGGCGCCTTGCCTTCCGCCCTGTACGAGTCAAGACTAACGCAGTTAGGGAAGGTCTGCACGAATGCCATATCGCTCTGAGTGCCTTGATCACGAACGACTCACCAAGCCTTCAGTCGTATGGCATTCGTGCAGACCTTCCCTAGTCAGGCGAACCAAGATGGACGTATCGCGAGGATCAGCCGGGACGCCGCCCGCCGGTCACGCGCGGCTGCTTGCCGAGATCGCGCCGCGTCTCGATGGCCTCGAAACCGGCCTGGTCAAGCAGCGCCGCCACCGCGTCGGCCTGTTCGAACCCATGCTCGAACAAGAGCCAACCGCCCGGTCGCAAGACCGACGAGGCCTGCTCGACGATGCGCCGGTAGTCGGCCAGGCCGGCATCGGCGGCGACCAGGGCCTCGACCGGTTCGTGGCGCACGTCACCCAGACGCAGGTGCGGGTCGTCGGCGTCGATGTAGGGCGGATTGCTGACGATCAGATCGACCGATTCGGGGGCCACCGCGGACAGCCAGTCGCCCTGCCATATCCCCATGCCCACCGAGGCGCCCTGCTCGGCAAGAAAGGCGCGGTTCCGGGCCGCCAGTCGGGTCGCCGTCTCGCTGCGATCGACCGCGTGCACACAGGCAGCCGGCCGTTCGGCGGCGATCGACAGGCCGATCGCGCCCGTGCCCGTGCCCAGATCCAGCACGCAAGGAGCGGTCCGCTCGGGGAGCCGCTCGAGGGCCCACTCGACCAGGACCTCGGTGTCCGGCCGGGGAATCAGCACGCCCGGCGCGGTCTGGAAGCGATAGCGCCAGAAACCCCGTTCCCCGACCAGGTAGGCGACCGGCTCACCTGCCGCGCGCCGATCGCAGAGACGGTCGACGGCCGCGCGCGTGTCGGCGTCCAGGGGGCGGTCGCCCCGCAGCATCAGCGCCGTGGTATCCAGGCCGGTCACGAACCCGGCCAGCAGGCGGGCCTCGAACAAGGCCTCGCCCCGGTCGCAGCCGCGACCGGCGGCAATCCGTTCCGCCCCCCGGCGCAGCACAGTATCTAGGCTCTCGCCGGCACCCTCGTCCCCGATCACGCGCCTTCCTCGATCACATGCCGTCCTGGGCCAATGCCTCGAGCTGCTCGGCCTGGTCGGCCTGGCGCAGCGGCACCACCACCTGGGCGAGGTCGCCGTCGAGGATCTTGTCGAGCTGGTGGACCGTCAGGTTGATGCGGTGGTCGGTCACCCGCCCCTGCGGGAAGTTGTAGGTGCGGATACGGTCGGAACGATCGCCGCTTCCCACCAGGGCCTTGCGACTCGCCGCCGTCGCCGCCGCCTGTTCCCGGCGCGCCTCGTCGGCGAGCTTTGCCGCCAGCAGGTCCATGGCCCGGGCGCGGTTCTTGTGCTGGGAACGCTCCTCCTGACACTCGACCACCGTACCGGTGGGCAGGTGCGTGATGCGGATGGCCGAGTCGGTCTTGTTGACGTGCTGACCGCCGGCACCCGAGGCGCGGAACGTATCGACGCGCAGGTCGCCCGCGTTGATCTCCGGCGCCTCGGCGGCCGGGATCACCGGCATGACCGCCACGGTGGCCGCCGAGGTGTGGATGCGACCCTGGGTCTCGGTGACCGGCACGCGTTGCACGCGGTGCGCGCCGGACTCGAACTTCAGCCAGGCGTAGACGCCATCGCCGCTGACCCGACTGATCAATTCACGGTAACCGCCGTGCTCGCCCTCGGAGGCGGACAGCACCTCGACCTTCCAGCCCTGGGATTCGGCGAAGCGCCCGTACATGCGAAACAGGTCGCCGGCGAAGATGGCGGCCTCGTCACCGCCGGCCCCGGCGCGGATCTCGAGGAACACGTCGCCCTCGTCGTTCGGGTCCTCGGGCAGGAGCTGGCGCTCGATCTCCGCGTCCAGTTCGGCGTGGCGCGACTCGAGCTCGGCCAGTTCCTCGCGCGCCATCTCGGCCATGTCGGGATCATCGCCCTCGACCAGCGCGCGTGCCTCGGTCAGGTCGCGTTCGATGGCTCGATAGGCTTCGACATTCCTCACCAGCGATTCGAGCTTGGCGTATTCGCGCGACAGGCGCTGGAAGCGTTCCTGGTCGCCGATCACCTCGGGGTCGGCGAGCAGAGCGGTGACTTCCTCGAAACGTTCGACAAGGCTGTCGAGCCGGGCGGCCAGGGCGTGATGCATAGAGGGGATTCGGGTACGAAAAAGTGAGGGGAACGAACAGTCACAGGAGCGGCGCCCGGCCGAGTGGCGGGCGCAGGGCCTTTGCTAGCGCTCGCGGTCGTCGTTCGGATTGCGATTGCCCCACTGACCCACGGGCAAGGCGCGCTGGGCCAGCGACTCGGCGTCCTCGTCGAGGCCGACCACGTGGGAGACGCTCTGGACGGTGGCGAGATCGCCGCTGACACAGGCCTGGCGGAGCACCACCGTCGGCTGGTGGATCAGACGGTTGGTGAGCGTGCGGGCCAGGTAGTCGAGCGCCTCCTGCGGATCACGCCCCGACTGCATCATGGAGCGCGCCCGGGCGAGGGTTTCGTCGCGCATGGCCTCGGCACGACGCCGGTAGTTACGGATCAGCTCGGCGCCGGTCTGCAACTGCACCCATTGCAGGAAATGCTCGACCTGCACGTCGATGATCTCCTCGGCCTGCTCGGCGGCCTCGCGGCGGCTGCGCTGGCCCTCGTCGATCACCGTCTTGAGGTCGTCGACCGTGTAGAGATACACGTCCTGCAGGTTGCCCACCTGCGGCTCGATGTCGCGCGGCACGGCGATGTCGACCATGAAGATGGGGCGACGCTTGCGCTCGCGGATCGCCTGCTCGACCGCGCCCTTGCCGAGCACCGGCAGGGAACTGCCGGTCGAGGAGATCACGATGTCGGCCCGGTGCAGGTGGGCGGGGATGTCGCCCAGGCCGATGGCGCTGCCCTGGTACTGCTCGGCGAGCATGTGGGCACGCTCGATCGACCGGTTGGCGACGATCACCTTGGTCAGGCCGGCCGACTGCAGGTGGCGCGCGCACAGCTCGATCGTCTCGCCGGCACCGATCAGCAGCGCGGTCTTTTCCTCGAGCGAACCGAAGATCTGGCGCGCCAGGCTCACGGCGGCGAAGGCCACGA
>NZ_SWAW01000008.1:22227-81547 GCF_005096345.1 Guyparkeria sp. SB14A
TCAGGCCGGCCGACTGCAGGTGGCGCGCGCACAGCTCGATCGTCTCGCCGGCACCGATCAGCAGCGCGGTCTTTTCCTCGAGCGAACCGAAGATCTGGCGCGCCAGGCTCACGGCGGCGAAGGCCACCGACACGGGGGAGGCACCGATCTGCGTGTCGGTGCGCACCTGCTTGGCCACGGCGAAGGTGTTCTGGAACAGGCGACCCAGGATCGGGCCCAGGGCATTGGCGTCCTGCGCGAGCGTGAACGCGTCCTTGATCTGGCCGAGGATCTGCGGCTCGCCCAGCACCATCGAGTCGAGCCCGCAGGCCACGCGCATCAGGTGGCGAATGGCCGATTCGTCGGTGTGGGCATAGACGTAAGGGGCCAGCGCCTCGGGCGACATCTGGTGGAACGTCGCCAGCCACTCGACCAGCTCGTCGGTGACGCACTCGGCGTGGGTGTAGATCTCGGTGCGGTTGCAGGTCGAGACGATCGCCGCCTCGCGCGCGCCGCCGTCGTCAAGCAATTCCTTGAGCGCGTTGTGCACGCGATCGGGGCCGAACGCGATCCGCTCGCGCACGTCCACCGGTGCGGTCTTGTGGTTAACCCCGAAGGCGATCAGTGACATGGCGGAATTATAGCCTCGCACACCCGAGTTTGACGATCCCCGCGGGCATCACCAGTTACCCCGCCGGCCGATACCGCCCAGCCGCCGGTCGAGCGACCGGCCCAGACGGCCGGGCCAGTAGCGCAGGGTACCGACGAACAGCGCCGCCACCCCGATCAGTGCGACCAGCCAGTTGGCCCACACGCCCTGCGGGTAACCCACGTCCACCCAGGGGGCCCCGAGCGCGCACACCGCGCAGACGAACACCGCGACCGGCACGGGCCAGCGGGCGTGACGCGCCGCCGGCCACCGATCGACCAGCCAGACCGCCGCGACCACCGACACCAGGCCGACGATCGCCCCGGCGAGCACGTCGGTCGGCCAGTGCACGCCGGCAACCATGCGCGAGATGCCCATGATCGAGGCCACCGCCAGCAGCAGCGCCACCCAGGGCCAGCGCGGCCGCAGCCCGAGGATCAGGAGGCCGGCAAAGGTAAACGCCGTCACGGTGTGACCGGAGGGAAACGCCTCGGAACGGATCGAATGCCCAATCAGGTGGAAGGCATCCGACCCGAGCACGCCGGGCGGGCGCAGGATGTCCAGGCCGGGTTTGAGCGTGTGGGTGATTGCCGTGGCGACGATCGCGGCGAACAGCATCAGGATCGCCAGGCGCGGGCGCCAGAGGACAAACGGCAACAACAGCCCGAGCGTGAGCCAGGTATCGGCCAGGGCGTTGATGCCGGCCCAGAACGGCTGGGTTGCCTCGACGCCCCCGAGCGCGTTGAAGACATGAAACAGCGACTCACGGGCACCCGGCCAGACGAACACGCCCGCCAGCAGCACGGCGGCGGTCAGCACGAACGCCCAGACCAGCTGGGTGGCCGTGTCCGGGTCGCGGGCCAACTGAGGCTGGTGGCTCATGCGGATTCCTCCCCGGCGGTTCGTTCCCCGCCCCGCTCGACCGCGTTGGGCATCCTGAAGGCATCGTTCTCGCCGGCGGCATCGAAGCGCGCCGGCAGGTGGTAGGTGCGCACATCACGTGACTCGTAGTAGGTCCGCGACAGCATCTCGGAGAGCACGCCGGTGGTCAGCATCTGCACCCCGATCAGGATGAACAGGATCGAGACCAGCAGCAGCGGCCGGTCGCCGATGTCGTGGCCGAGGATCTTCTCGATCAACAGGTAGAACATCCCCAGGCCGCCCAGCAGGCCGAACCCCGTGCCCAGCAGGCCGAAAAAGTGCGCCGGTCGCGCCGAGAAGCGCATGAAGAAGTAGACGCTGATCAGGTCGATGATCACGCGGAAGGTGCGCGACAGGCCGTACTTGGAGGTGCCCGCGGTGCGCGGGTGGTGGGTAACCACCTCCTCGGCGATCCGGCTCGGTGCCGTCTGGGTGGCCAGCCAGGCCGGAATGAAGCGGTGCATCTCGCCGTACAGGCGCACGCCCTTGATTACGTCGGCGCGGAACACCTTGAGGCTGCAGCCGTAGTCGTGGAGGTTGACGCCGGTCAGTCGACGGATCAGACGGTTGGCCAGCCACGAGGGCACCTTGCGTACCCAGTTGTCCTTGCGATCGCGCCGCCAGCCGGCAACCAGGTCAAGGTCCTCGCGCAGCAGCCGGTCGACCATGCGCGGGATGTCGATGGGGTCGTTCTGCAGATCGCCGTCCATCGTGACGATCACCTCGCCCCGGGCGAGATCGATCCCCGCCTGCATCGCCGCGGTCTGGCCGAAGTTGCGGGTGAGCGGGATCGGACGGACGTGCGAACCGAAGGCCTCCCGTGCCTCGCGAATGCGCGCGACCGTGGCGTCCGACGACCCGTCGTCGACCAACAACAACTCCCACGCTCCGGTATACTCGGCCAATGCCTCGTGCACCCGATCGACCAGTGGCGAGACGTTCTCCTGCTCGTTGAACATCGGCACGACGATGGAAAGCGGCGCGGCAAGTTGGGTTGTCATGGCGTGGGGCACCCCGTGGGAATGACTCGATGTCGGGTGGTGTGGTTGACGCATGTCCAATGCCGGGGCTCGGCGTCCCGGCATTGACCGGCGTGGCAGTCATCGCGCAAGCGAGACGAGACGGCACCCACGTCAAACCGCGGGGGCAGTGTACGGCAGGAACGCCAGCCACCGCCACCACCCGGGCGGGTGCCGAATCCCGATTGCCGTCGCTACCGACCCGTTTTTCCGCAACGATTCGCCCCGGGCACCGGGGGCGATCCGACTTGACCCAAATCCGTAACGGCTTGATCCTCCATCCACGCATGAGCCACGGCCTACCTTCTATTGAACTCGCCTTTTCCGACGCGTCGACCCCACTCGGGGAGGCGCCCTCACTGCTGTTCCGGCCCTACCCGGCCACGTGTCCGCTGATGAGTCCGTCACCACGATGAGCATCCCGGACACCACCCGCCGCATCGAGGCCCTCGCCCGATCGCTCGGCGAACGCCTGGCGCGTGACGAGGCAATCGCCGCCCTGCTCGAGACCATCGCCGCCTGTTACCCCACCCTGTCTCGCAGCGCCGTCTTTCTCAGCGAGGACGGACGGCTGCTCGCGGCAAGCAACGATTTCGACCGCTCCCTGATCCCGGACGCCACCGCCGCCGGCAACTCGGGACCGGGGATCGAGGACATCGAGGACCGCCTGTTTCTCCAGGCGCTCGGCCCGGAGAGCGATACCCCCGGCTACTGGGCGATCGAGACCCAAGCCCCCCTGCCCGAGCCGGACACGCTCTCCGCCCTGACGCGGTGCGTCGATCACCTGTTCGCCAGCCACCGTCCGGACGCCGCCGAACAAAAGCAGCGCCAACGCCAGCGCATCGAGCGGCTCGAGCGCGACCAGGCACTGATGCAGTCGCTGCTTGCCCAGATCGACACCCTGATCCTGGCGGACGACGAGCAGCGCATGCTGGAGGTGGTCTGCACCCAACTGGTGGAAACCGGCCTGTTTCTCGGCGCCTGGGTCGCACCAGCCGATCACGGCACGGCACCGATCGCCACCGGCGGGGCCAGCGAGGTCATCGACCGGCCGGACCCGCAGGTGCAGCGCACCATCGATGACGGGATACGGCGCGCCCATGCCCTGGTGGACGCCGGACGCCGGTTGGTGATCGACGAGCGCATCGCCGCGCCCTTTGCCGCGCTCAACTGGTTCGACACACCACCGCTTGCCGCGCTGGTCCCCCTGTCGCGAGGCGGACGGCTGTGGGCCTTCCTGGTGATCGTCGCCGCGGCCGAATCGGACCTCGACCAGCAGGTAACCGAGGTCCTGGTGCACCTGGGCGAACTGGTCAACCGCAGCCTGGAACAGCTCGACCTGCGCGACCGGCTCGACGAGGAACAGCAACGCAACACCTATCTCGCCTACCACGACCCGCTCACCAACCTGGCCAACCGGCGTGCCGTCGACGCCGAGCTGCCCAAAGCGCTGGCACGGGCCGACCGCCACAACCAGATGCTGGCCGTCGCCCTGCTCGACCTCGACGACTTCAAGCCGATCAACGACCGCTTCGGGCACGCCGCCGGCGACGAGATGCTGATGACGCTCGCCGCGCGCCTCAAGGGGGCGATCCGCGACACCGACACGGCCGCCCGGCTGGGCGGCGACGAATTCCTGCTGATACTCGAGGACATCGAGGACGATGCCGGCCTGACGCGGGTGCTCGACCGCGTCGCCACCACGATTCGTCGACCGATCTCGCTTGAGGACGGGCTCGAGGTGCATGCCAACGGCTCGATCGGCGTGACCCGCTACCCCCTCGACGACAGCGCGCCCGAGCAGTTGATCCGCAACGCCGATGCCGCGCTGTACGCCGCCAAGAACAGCAAGTCGATCCGCACGCAGGACTGGGTCATCTGGGAACGGGAAACCACGCAACGCCACTCGGACCTGCCCGAGATGTCGGAAACCATTCCCGCCTATGGACCGGCGGCCCGGATGTTGCTCGAGCGCATCCAGCCGGAGGTGAGCCGTCTCAGCGAGGATTTCATCGATCGCTTCTACGCCGAGCTCTCCCGGCAGGAATCGATCCGTACCGTGCTCGGTCACCTGTCCGCCCGTGAATACGACGGGCTCAAGCACCAGCAGGCCGAGCACCTGGCCTTTCTGCTCGCCCCGGACCTCGGCGAGGAGCAACACGCCAATCGCGCGCGTCAGATCGGCCACGTGCATGCCCTGGCGGGCGTGTCGCCCAGCGATCTCGTCCGGGCGATCACGGTCTACATGCACGAGTTCAACGAGACCTTCAACCGCGCCCACCTCAACCAGCGCCACCAGAATCGGCTCGAGCGGGTGTTCACCGAGCGGTTGAGCATGGAGCTTTCCCACCAGCTCGCCGCCGGCCAGGCCGTCGACGACGAGTTCCACGCCGCCCTGGTGGAGATCGACCAGCGCCGCCGCAACGAACACAACTGGCCGGACTTCAACGAGCACCTGCTCGATACCCTGACGGGCCTGCCCGGCATCACGGGCGTGGCGATTCTCTCACCCAATGCCGACGGCCGTTTCGTTGCCAACTACGCCGAGGGGGACGACCTGTTCGCCCGATCGAACGACCGGGCCGACACCCATCCCACCCTGGATCTCAAGCGCCCCGAGTCGGCCCATCCAGTTTCGGCCGCCTACCGCCAGGCGCGCGTGGTGCGCATGGACAACACCCTCGACGACCCAGCGGGCGCGCCCTGGGCCACGCGGGCCGACGCCGCGGGCATTCGCAGCACGGTCGCCGTGCCGATCCTCGACAACCGCGACCAGCCCATCGCCGTGATCTGCCTGCAGGGGCGCATCCCCGGCATGTTCGCCAGCGCCCGGCTGCAGGGGTTCGCCGGCCAGTTGATGGCCCTGGTCAGCCAGGCCTGGCGACAGATCCGCAGTCCGGCGGCCCTGCTCTATGCCAAGGGCGATTACGACCGCTGGCGTCAGGCCTTCTACGACGGCGGTTTGGAGATGATCTTCCAGCCGGTCATCGACGTGCAGACGGGTCGCCTGACCACGCTCGAGGCGCTGGCGCGCCTGTATCTGCCCAGTGGCGAGGTCATCCTGCCCAACATGTTCATCCCCTGGCTCAACGACGGCCAGGTGATGCGCCTGTTCGAGATCGGGCTGGACCAGTCACTCGCCTGCCTGCGCGACATCGAGGCCCGCCATGGCCCGTCGTTGTCGGTGGCGATCAACCTGCCGGTGGGGGTGTTGATGGACCCGGCCACGCCCGGGCACGTCCGGGCCGCGCTCGACCGCCACGGGGTCAGTCCCCAGCGAGTGACCCTCGAGTTGCTCGAGCAGGGCGACACCGGCTTCGAGCCGCGCGATCTCGCCCGCCCCATGCAGCGCCTCGGGGAACTGGGCATCAACCTCGCGATGGACGACCTGGGTTCCGGGTACAACAACCTCTTGCGCCTGCGCAGCCTGCCCTTCAACACGGTCAAGGTCGACCAGGGAATGGTGCGCGCCGCCCAGCACGAGCCGGGCCGCGTGCTCACCTTCATCGCCTCGATGATCCAGATGGCCCAGGCCCTGGAACTGCGCACGGTGGTCGAGGGCCTGGAAACGCCCGACCTGATCGAGGCCACCGCCCTGCTCGGCGGTCAGCTCGGCCAGGGCTACGCCATCGCCCGCCCCATGCGACGTACTGAGCTCGCCGGCTGGATGACGCGCTTCGACTTCGTCACCAACCCCGCTCGGCCGCGCACCGCACTGGGTGCCATGGCCGCGCTCTGGGGACTGCGCTCGCTGGGTCGAGCCCACCTGGAAAACTCCGACCGCCACCACCGCCTGCGCGCCGCGGCCGCCTGGTGGGCCACGGAGAACCTCGACCGGCACCGGCATCTCGCCACCGGCATCCTGGCGTTGCTCCAGGAGTTTCACGATTGCGGGATACCGGGGGCGACCTTCGAGGCCCGGTTGCAGGGGTTCATGAACACCCTCGACCAGCTGATCCGCGACACGGCGGCCGAGGAATCCGCCGACTAGTCGCCGCTCGGGGTCGCGGTACGCGTGGCGGTTGGGGCCGGACGAGAGATCAGCAGCGATAGCGTCGCGGCCAGTAGCGCCGTGCCCAGCACGAACAGATGCAGGTTGACCGCCGCGGCCAGCACGGTGCGGGGCTCGTCGACCAATGGCGCGATCAGCAGCGCCACCCCGGCCTCGTAGGTACCGAACCCGCCCGGGGCATGCACCGGCAATACCGTAGTCAGATCCCCGCCGATCGCTCCGAGCACCCCCGCGGCAAACCCGACCGGGGCGAACGCGGCCAGCACCCAGCCGAGCGCGGCAAGCTTGACCAGCCAGTTCGCCCAGGTCCAGAACAGCGTGGCGACAAACCGCCCCGGACGATCGGGCAGGCTGGCGAGCATCTCCGCCCCTTTCGCCGCGAAGCGGCCCTCGCGCCGGACCAGGAGACCATGCAAGCCATGGCGCAAGGCAAAGGCCCCGACGGGCGCGGCCAGCAACAGCGCCACCAGCCCCGCGAGCACGCCCCCCGACAGGCCCAGCAGGTGACCGCCGGCGCCAGACCGATCAGCAACACCACCTGCAGATCGAGCAGGCGAAACCACAACAGCACCGGCACGCTCTCCAGCGGCGAGAGCCGGTAGTAGCGCTGCATGAGCACCGGGAAGGCCACCTCGCCGGCGCGCATCGGCAGCAGGTTGTTCATCAGGTTGTGCCAGTTGGCCAGGCGGAACGCCGACCAGAACCGGCCGGACAATCGGTCCGGGAAGTAGCGCGTGATGCGCAGCGTGCGGATCACGTAGCTCGCCAGCATCAAGACCAGCGCCACCGCCAGGGCCCAGGGGTCGATCGACAGCCAGGGCGCGACCAGCCGGGCCGGCCCCACCCAGATGACCGCCGCCCCGAGCAGCGCCAGCACCGCCAGCCAGCTGACCACGGACAACGCACGGCCGGTGGTCGTGTTCACGATGCGCCCTCGGGGTTTCGATGGCACGTGCGGGCCACCGCCGTGCCGATTTCGACGGCATGCGCCTTGGGCGGCATGGGGTAATTGGGCATAATGTTCGTTTGCTCCGTGGCGTGGCCGGCGGCGGCCCGGGTATTCGAGCCTCAATGCGCAGGATACCGATCGGCGGCCGGCCTCGCAGCACCCACGGACCCGGACATCGAGCGCGCCCGACAACCGAGATGAGCGAGATCGTATTTCACCTGATCGACGACCCGGCCGAGGATGCCTTCTGGTACTTCGCCGCCGAACTCTGCGCCGAACAGGCCGAGGCCGAGCATCCCACCTACGTGGTCTGCGCCAACCTCGCCCACGTCGAGGGCTTCGACGACTATCTCTGGTCCTATCGCGGTGATCGCTTCGTGCCGCACACGGCCGACCCCGAGGACGCCGACCACGCGCCGATCTTCATCGGCTGCGACCCCGAGGCCGGCGGCTTTGCCCGCGTGATCAACCTCACCGGCGCGACGATCCCGCGCGCCGGCGAACGCGAGCGCATCGACGAGGTCATCCCGGCCGGCGACCAGCCCCGTGCCGATGCCCGCGACCGCTGGCGGCAGTACAAGGCCGCCGGCGTCGCCGTCGACCACAACCGCGTCGACTCGGTGCGCCCCGACGACGCCTGATCCCCCGACGAGACCCGGGCACGGCCGCCCCGACTCGAGCCCCCGACCCGACGACAAGCGAACCAGATAACCGCATGGACAAGACCTACGACCCCCGACAGATCGAACAGGACTGCTACACGCGCTGGATGGACGGCGACCGGTTCCGTCCCGACATGCAGGCCGAGGGCGCCTACTGCATCATGCTGCCGCCGCCGAACGTCACCGGCCGACTGCACATGGGCCATGCCTTCCAGGACACCCTGATGGACACGCTGACCCGCTGGCACCGCATGCGCGGCGAGGCCACCCTGTGGCAGCCGGGCACCGACCACGCGGGCATCGCCACGCAGATGGTGGTCGAGCGCCAGCTCGAGGGTCAGGGCATCTCGCGTCACGACATCGGCCGCGAGAAATTCCTCGAGAAGGTCTGGGAGTGGAAGGAACAGTCGGGCGGCTTCATCACCGAGCAGATGAAGCGCCTGGGCGCCTCCTGCGACTGGTCGCGCGAGCGCTTCACCATGGACGAGGGCCTGTCCGAGGCCGTGCGCGAGGTGTTCGTCCGCCTCTACGAGGACGGGTTGATCTACCGCGGCAAGCGCCTGGTCAACTGGGACCCGGTGCTGCGCACCGCCGTCTCCGATCTCGAGGTGGTCAGCGAGGAGGAAGCCGGCCACCTGTGGCACATGCGCTACCCGCTCTCCGACGGCAGCGGCTACCTGACCGTCGCCACCACCCGCCCGGAGACCATGCTCGGCGACACCGCCGTGGCCGTCCACCCGGACGACGAGCGTTACAACGGCCTGATCGGCCAGACCATCACCCTGCCGCTGGTCGGACGCAAGATCCCGATCATCGGCGACGACTACGTCGATCCGGAGTTCGGTTCCGGCTGCGTCAAGATCACCCCGGCGCACGATTTCAACGACTACGCCATCGGCCAGCGCCATG
This sequence comes from Guyparkeria sp. SB14A, assembly GCF_005096345.1. Taxonomy (NCBI): domain Bacteria; kingdom Pseudomonadati; phylum Pseudomonadota; class Gammaproteobacteria; order Chromatiales; family Thioalkalibacteraceae; genus Guyparkeria; species Guyparkeria sp. SB14A. Next base: position 31,328 of record NZ_SWAW01000008.1, read on the forward strand.
ACCTGCCGATGCTCAACGTGCTCACCGAGACCGCCACCATCCGTGAGGCGGCCGAGTGCGTGGGCAAGGCGGCCGAGAACGCCGACACGCACCTGCCCGAGCGCTACCGCGGTCTCGACCGCTACGAGGCGCGCCGACAGATCGTGGCGGATCTCGAGGCCGAGGGGCTGCTGGTGCAGATCGACGACCACAAGCTGATGGTGCCGCGCGGGGATCGCAGCGGCACGGTGATCGAGCCACTGCTGACCGACCAGTGGTTCGTCGACCTGACCCGCGACGAGACGGCCAAGGGCACCCCGGGCGGGAAGAAGGCGATCACGGAGCCCGCGATCGACGCGGTGCGTTCGGGCGACATCCGCTTCGTGCCCGGCAACTGGGAGAACACCTACTTCCAGTGGCTGGAGAACATCCAGGACTGGTGCATCAGCCGCCAGCTGTGGTGGGGCCACCGCATCCCGGCCTGGTTCGACGCCGACGGCAACATCTTCGTCGGTCGCGACGAGGACGAGGTGCGCAAGAAGTACGACATCGCCGCGGACGTCGCATTGAACCAGGACGAGGACGTGCTCGACACCTGGTTCTCCTCGGCTCTGTGGCCGTTCTCCACGCTGGGCTGGCCCGAGCAGACCCCCGAGCTCGAGCGCTTCTACCCCACCAGCGTGCTGGTCACCGGCTTCGACATCATCTTCTTCTGGGTCGCCCGGATGGTGATGATGGGCAAGTACTTTGGCGGCGACGTGCCCTTCCGCGAGGTCTACGTGCATGGCCTGGTGCGAGACGCCCACGGCCAGAAGATGTCGAAATCCAAGGGCAACGTGCTCGACCCGATCGACATCATCGACGGCATCGATCTCGAATCGCTGGTGGCAAAGCGCACCACCGGCCTGATGCAGCCGAAGAAGGCGAAACAGATCGAGAAGCAGACCCGCGAGGAATTCCCCGACGGCATCGAGGAACACGGCACCGACGCGCTGCGCTTCACCTTCGCCGCCCAGGCGACCACCGGGCGGGACATCAGCTTCGACCTCGAGCGGGTCAAGGGCTACCGCAACTTCTGCAACAAGCTCTGGAACGCCAGTCGCTTCGTGCTGATGCAGTGCGAGGGCGAGGACACCGGTCTCGGTGACGATCCGGTCACGTTGGGCACCGCGGATCGCTGGATCATCGGCGAACTGCAGACCTGCGAGGCGACGGTCACCAAGCACCTGGAGACCTACCGCTTCGATCTGGCCGCGCAGACGCTCTACGACTTCACCTGGAGCACCTACTGCGACTGGTACCTCGAGCTGACCAAGCCGGCCATCAAGCACGGCGACGAGGCCGCCAAGCGCGGCACCCGCCGCACCCTGGTGCGCGTGCTCGAGACCCTGCTGCGCCTGCTCCACCCGTTCATCCCGTTCATCACCGAGACCATCTGGCAACGGGTCGCCCCGCTGGCCGGCACCCGGCGCGCGGCCGACGACAGCATCATGACCGCCCCGTTCCCGGTCGCCGACGAGTCGAAAATCGACGCCGAGGCCGGCGAAGCGATCGAGTGGCTGCAGGGCTTTATCCTCGGCGTGCGCCGCATCCGCGCGGAGATGGACATCGCCCCGGGCAAGCCGCTGCCGGTACTGGTGACCGAGGCCAACGACAGCGACCGGGCACGGATCCGCGAGCTCGAACCGCTGCTGACCACCGTCGCGCGGATCGAGTCGATCGAGGAGCTTGACGGTGAATTGCCGGAATCGGCGATGGCCTTGGTGGGCAAGATGCAGGTGCACATCCCGCTGGCCGGCCTGATCGACGTGACCGCGGAACTCGAGCGACTGAACAAGGCAGTCGAGGGCATCGAGAAGCAGATCGAGAAGGCGCGCGGCAAACTGTCGAACGCCAACTTCGTCGAGCGCGCCCCGGAGGTGGTGGTCAACCAGGAGCGCGAGCGACTGGCCGGCTTCGAGGCCGAGCTCGAGGAACTGGCGGCCCAGCGCGAGCGGATTCGCCGCCTGGCCGACTGACGCCCCGGCGCTCGGCGGCGTTCAGCGGCCCTGAACGATCGTCGTCGGCTAGCCCGGATATTTCATGAAATATCGGGGCTAGGTTCAGCCGCTCCGCCCCCGGTTTGACCGCGCCGCCTTGCGGGCCGCCCGCTCATCGAAGCGCGCGGGCTTGAGGCCCTCGGCCAGATCCCGCGGCAATGGCGAGGGGGTGTCCTCGATGCAGGAGGCGAGGTACTCGGCCAGCCAGGCCGACCAGGTCAGCCCGCGCGCCCCGTGACCGGTCGACACCCACAGCCCGTCGGCGAGCCGACCGACAATCGGTAGCCGATCCGGCGTGGTTGCTCGCAGGGAGGCACGTCCCTGCAGGGCGATCGTAGAGACCCCATCGGCCAGCGACGGGGCAATGGATGCCAGCCGTTGACGGTTTTCCTCGTGCTCGGCCTCCCGTTCCTCGAGGGCCCGATCACCGGGAAGAAAGCTCGCGCCGAACAGGCGTTCGCCACTCGGCAGGTCGAGCGAGTATCCCTCGCGCATCAGGGGCCGGCCGCGCGTCGGCCCGCCGGCCCGGTCGGCATCGACCCGCCCCCAGCTGACCTGTCCGCGGCAGGGCTCGATCCAGCGTGACAACGACGCGATCAACCCGCCGGACGCCGGACCCGCCGCCACCACCACCTCGCCGAACGGGCCATGGGTTGCGCCGTCCGATGTCCGCAACCGCCAACCGCCCGCCTGGTCCACGATGCCGGTCACGGGGCGGTCGAGGCGCGTCTCGATGCCCGGTTCGGCCAGCCAACGGGCAATCACCCATCGTGGGCGCAACCAGCCGGCGGTCGGGAACCACCACCCCGGGGCATCGACGTCGGCCACGCCGCTCAGTGCGGCCAGGGAATCGGCCTCGCACCACTGGGCAAACCCCGGGTCGGGCTGCAGGGCCGCGGCGATCCCCGCCTGCTTGATGGCGTGTCGCTCGCCGCGGGCCAGCTTGATCACCCCGTTGAAGGCCGCCGTCTCGCCATCGACCAGCCCATCCAGCTCCGCGCGCATGAAGCCCATCCCGGTCGCGGTCAGTTGCGACAGTCGGTTCCAGTCGCGACTGATCACCGGGGCCACCAGACCCGCCGGGTTGCCGGAGCCGCCGCCCGCCGGTTCGTCGCCGGCCTCGAACACCACCACGTCCCGCCCCCGCCGTGCCAGGGCCCTGGCCACGGTGGTGCCGGCCATGCCGGCCCCCAGCACGGCAACGGGTCCCACGCCCGGACCGCTTTTCTTCCTGGGCGCGCCGAATGCAGCCGGATCGCGTCGGGCGCAGAGCATGTCGCGCTTGCGCCCGAAGCCGGGGCGCTTCTCCGTGACGAACCCGGCCGCGGCCAATGCCTCGCGCACCCGGCGGGCGGCGGAAAAGGTGGCAGCCGTCGCGCCCGGCGCGGCACGGCGCGCGAGCTCCGCGATCAACGCCTCCTGCCATAACTCGGGATTGCGGTCGGGGGCGAAACCGTCCAGGTAAAAGGCGTCGAACCGGCCGTCGATGCGTGGCAACTGGTCGGTGGCATCGCCCCAGATAACCGTCAGCCGGATTCGCCCACCGGCCAGAAACCGTCGGTGAAACCCGGGCACGGGGTCGGGCCATTGCGCGTGCAGCGCGGATTGCAGGTCGTGGAATCGGGCCTCGGCCCCGGCGGCGAATCCCGGGTGGCCGGCGAGCCAATCGCTTGCGAGGCGCCGTTGGGCATGGGCCAGGCGCGGCAGATCGTCGCGGGCCACGGGATGCTTTTCCAGGCTGACGAAGTCGAGCGAGGCGTCGGCCGGTGCGAGTTCGAGGAACAGCAACGCGGTGGCCAGAAAGTTTCGGCCGGTACCGAAACCGGTCTCGAGGATGCGCGTGCCCTCCCCCGCGGCGAACCGGGTAGGCAGCTCGTTGCCGGCCAGGAACACATGCTCACTTTCGCCAAAGCCGCCGGCACGAGAGAAATAGACGTCGCCGAACGCCTCGCTGCGCGGCGTCTCGTCGTCGTTCCAGGTCAGCGCGGCCGGCTCGAGTGGCCAGCCGCTGGCAGGTGCGGTCATTGCCGCTCGGGAAGCTGGGTGATCACGAGGCGCCGTCGATGCGGATGGGTCCGGTGCTCCCACAAGAACACGCCTTGCCAGGTTCCCAGCATTAGGCGGCCGTCGGCCATGGGCAGCGACAGCTCGTGACCGGCCAGCAAGGTGCGAAAGTGGGCGGCCATGTCATCCGGGCCCTCGTCGTCATGGCGATAGGCCGGATCGCCGTCCGGCGCGGCCCGACTGATCAGGGTCTCGAGGTCGGTTCGCACCTCCGGCGACACGTTCTCCGTCAGGATCAGCGAAGCGCTGGTGTGCTGCAGGAACAAATGGCACAGGCCGCTGCCCTCCAGCTCGGCCTGGACCTGGCTGGTGATGTTGGTAAAGCCCCGCCCGGGGGTGCGAATTTCGATCACTGTCGGCATGCGCGGCATTCTAGCAGCTGATCCTGGCCATTCACGTCACGCCAGGGATTTGCGGTGGCGCCCTGGGCAGTAAGGCAGTATCCTCTAGCCAGTGCGGTTCACTGCGCCCAGTTCGTCCAGGAGTATTACAACGGAATGATCACGCAACGCCGCTTTGCCCGTGTCGAAATCCCGCTGCCGGTGCGCGTGCGCTGCCCGGCAAAGACCCTGCGCGGCACCATTCTGGACGTCTCGCTCAAGGGCATCCTGATCGAGCTCGAAACGGCCGGCAGCCTGACCGACGATTGCGTGGCCGAACCGCTGAACATCGAGATTCTCTCCGACCCGGACCAGACGGTCCTGGTCGAACTCACCGCGCGCATCATTCGCGAATCCAACCGCTGCGTTGCCCTCGCCTGGTCGAGCATCGAGCTGGATGCGCTGACCCATTTGCGCGAGTTGCTGCAGGCAAACGGCGTCGAGGAGCATCAGCTCTCGCGCGAATTGTCCGAACTGCTGGACGATTGAAGCGTCGCACGGGCCGGGCGGTCCGGCGCGAGCCCGGCAAGACATAACCAACCGGAACGTCACATGTTCGACTACACCCACGACCGCGGCCAGGCCAGTGAAATCATGCGGATGGTGCTTTCCCAGCTCGCCGAGCTGGGACTGCCGCCGACCCCGGTCTACATCACGCTGTTCTACGAGCGCGCCCTCAAGCGCGACGCCAGTCTCACCAAGGACATGGACGACGCGATCAACAGCAGCAAGGGCCTGACCCAGGAAATTGCGCAGGACCTGTTCGACACCCACGTGCTCAACGGCGCGCTCAAGCAGATGACGCGTGCCCAGGACATCATGCTGCGCGTGATGCGCAACATGATGTTGCAGATGCTCAATACCGGCAATGAATTCTCGAACTTCGCCTCGACGCTGGGCGATTTCGTCCGCCAGATCGATCGCAGCGAATCGGTCGAGGCCCTGCGGGCACTGACCGAGGAAGTGATGGAAGATACCCGTCACGTCGAGAAGAGCGCGCTGGAATCCTCCGACCAGATGAACAGCGCCGGCGACCAGATCGCCAAGCTCCGCAAGGAGCTGGAAAACGCCCGTCGTGATGCCCGCACCGACCCGTTGACCGGCCTGCCCAACCGTCGCGGCCTCAACGACCTCCTGCAGAAGCAGATCACGGCCGCGCTCTCGGCCGGTGAGCCCGGCGCGTTTCTGCTCGCCGACATCGATCACTTCAAGCAGATCAACGACAACTACGGCCATCTGGTCGGCGACAAGATCCTGCGTTTCATCGCGCGCACGCTCAAGGAGCACGTCAAGGGCCAGGATCAGGTGCTGCGTTACGGCGGCGAGGAGTTCGCCATCGTCCTGCCCGACACGCCCACCGACGGGGCCATGGCCGTGGCCAACAAGCTGCGCAACATCATTTCCCAATCGAAGTTGCGCCTGGCCGAGAGCGGCCGCGAACTCGGCGAGCTGACCATCTCGATCGGCCTGACCAACGTGATCCCGCAGGATTACGCCGACAGCATCATCCAACGCGCCGACGACGCGTTGCTGGCCGCCAAGCGCAAAGGACGCGACCGGGTCATCCACAACCCCGCCGACCCCGACGCCACCGGCCCGGACACGCTGATCGACGAGCAGAACAACACCACGATCTAGCCCCGCTAGAACGCGTTCCGCACGTCCTCTTCACTGCACAGGTCCTCGCGGCCAACCACCGTGCCCCGCTCGATGCGATAGAGGACCAGGCAGTCGGTCTCGGTCACCAGGGGCTCGGACACCCCCTCCTCGCGTATCAGCACCACCGGATAACGCCGGTCGCGCAGCGCCGGCAGCGCGAACAGGCGGCTGATCAGCCCCGGCATCCGGCTGATGTCCGAGAGGTAGACGACCGTCCCATCGATCAATCGCGCACCGACCACGTCGTCGAGTACCGGCGACAACGACTCGTCGGCCTGCTTGGAACGCGAAAACACGATCGCCTCGGTGGACTGACCGGGCAGCTGGTGGGTCTTGCCGTGCTGGTCATCGAGTTCCCAGCGTGGAAACGGGTCGCCGGCCTCGATGCCAATTGGCGTGGCCATCTCGGTTGCGATGGCGTTTGTCGTGAAGAGCGGGACGCTGAACAGTAACGTCGCGACGAATGCCGCAAAGGGACGGGGCATGGCCGTTTCTCCGAATGAACCAGGAGAAACTTATACTACATCCACATCTCTTATGACGTGAGGGGCTCGTCTCAGGACTCGGCCTCGCGACGGCCCTTGAGCGCCAAACTCAGCGTGCTTGCGTCGATGTACTCTAGCTCGCCACCCATGGGCACGCCCTGCGCGAGGCGCGTCACCCGAAGACCACGTGCGCGTGCAAGCTCGGTGACGTACCCGGCCGTCGCCTCGCCCTCGATCGTTGCGCTGGTCGCGAGGATCACCTCCTCGATCCCGGGTTGGTCGAGTCGATCGGCGAGCTGGTCGAGTTTCAGCTCGTCCGGGCCGATCCCGTCGAGCGGCGAGAGCCGCCCGAGCAGCAGGAAGTAGCGTCCCTGGTAGGCACCCGAGGACTCGATCGCGATCCAGTCGGCCGGCGACTCGACCACGCACAGCAGCCGGTCGTCGCGCTGGCTGTCGGCGCAGATCGGGCAGATCTCACCCTCGGTGAACACCCGGCAGGAACGGCAGTGACCCAGCTTCTCCAGCGCCTCGCCGATGGCCTCGGCAAGATGGCCCGCGCCGGCGCGATCGCGTTCGAGCAGGTGCAATGCCATGCGTTGCGCGGTCTTCTGTCCCACCGTGGGCAGGCAACGCAGCGCGTCGATCAGTTGCTGGAAACTGGGCGAAAATTGCACGGGCGACACTCCGTAACGAGAAACGCCCGAACCGCAATGGATCGGGCGATGAGATCAGGTCAGGCCGATTCAGAACGGCATCTTGAAGCCCGGCGGCAGGTTCATGCCGGCCGTCATACCCGACATCTTCTCCTGCTGCTCCTGCTCGATGCGCCGGGAGGCGTCGTTGATCGCCGCGGCAATCAGGTCCTCTAGCATGTCCTTGTCGTCTTCCAGCAGGCTCGGATCGATCGAGACACGCCGCGCCTCGTGCTTGCCGGTCATGGTCACCTTGACCATGCCGCCACCGGACTGGCCTTCGACTTCCATCTTGGCCACTTCTTCCTGCATGCGCTGCATGTTTTCCTGCATCGCCTGCGCCTGCTTCATCAGGTTGCCGATTCCACCTTTCATTTGCGGATGTCTCCTGCTCGCTAACGTTCGTTGACGGTGCCGTGTCCACCCAACGGGCGCACGGACTCCTGGATCAGTTGGGCCCCGGCACGCTCGGCCAGGACCTGGGCCGCCGGGTGCTCGCGCAGCGACGTCACGCGCGCCTGGGCCTCGGCACGCTCGTTGCGCTCACGCACCTCGGCCGGGGTTTCCATCGCGCCCGACGGCGCTGGGGCCGGCTGCCCGGCTTGGCCGCCGAGATCGTCCCCGACATGGCCGTTGCGTTGCGGTTGCCCTGCGGGGTCGGGCTGGCCGTGGGCCGGTGATGAATCGGCCGGCTCGGTCGGTTCGGCGTTAGCCGAGGCATGCACGGTGGGTGGCACCGGGGCCGACACCGCCGAGGTCTCGCCCACCATGAACCGCACCGGCTGGGTCACGCCCAGCCGTTCGAGCTGCGCGACCAGCCGTTCCTGTGTCGCCTTGGAGGCCATCGAGCGGAACCCCGGGTCGATCACCAGCACGACCGTGTCGTCCTCGTTGGTCGCGTGGCAGCGTTCGGCCAGGCTGCGGGCGGGCATGGAAAGCTGGCCGACGATCTCGAACCAGTTCTCCGGCGTGATCGAGCGCCCGCCGGCCGCTCGCGCCGGGGGCGGCGTCGGAGCGTCGGCCACGCCCTCCCCGGCCATCGACTTCACCGGCGCTTGAGTTGACTGAGCCGAAGCCGCTGCCGGGTCATTGACCGCACGCGCCGCCTCATAGGGCGCGGACGGACGGTCCGAGACCATGGTTGGAACCTCGCCGGGCGGCTGCATCGCGGTGGGCGACGACGTCGCGGGCGCCGGTGCCGAGGCGGACGACGGCCGCCTCGTGTCCGTGCCCTGGGTGGACGATGCGCCTTTCGTGCCGCTCCCCGGCTCCACGCCGGGCTCGAAGGCGAGCATGCGCAGCAGGGTCATCTCCAGCCCGATCCGCGGCGACGGCGCCCAGCCGATATCCCGGCGACCGGAAAGCGCGATCTGATACCAGAGTTGCAGGGTGGCCGCATCGACGTTCACCGTCGGGACGTCGGTCGGCAGCCATTGCGCCAGGGCCGACTGGTGCACTGCCTCGGCGAGCTCGGCCAACAGGCGAGCCGGGTCCACCGAACGCTCCAGCGCCTGATCGACCAGGCCGAACACGCCATCGGCATCGCCCGCGGCCAGGCGTTCGAGCAGGCCATGCAGCAGGCGACGGTCGGTGACGCCCAGCATGTCGGCGACTGCCTCGGTTTCGAGGCGCCCGTCGCAGAAGCCGATCGCTTGATCGACCAGGCTCAAGGCATCGCGCATGGAGCCGCCGGCGGCGTCACTGACCAGTCGCAGCGCTTCCGGGTCGGCCTCGAGGCCTTCCCGGTTGAGGATATCGGCGAGGTAGGTCTGGATATGCGCCTCGGGCAGCGCGCGCAGATTGAACTGCAGGCAGCGGGACAGCACCGTGACCGGCAGCTTCTGCGGATCGGTGGTCGCGAGCAGGAACTTGACGTGTTCGGGCGGCTCCTCGAGCGTCTTCAACAGGGCGTTGAAGCTCGCTTGCGAGAACATGTGCACTTCGTCGATCAGGTAGATCTTGAAGCGCCCCTTGACCGGCAGGTAGACGACGTTTTCCAGCAGTTCGCGGGTGTCGTCGACCTTGGTACGGGAGGCGGCATCGACCTCGATCAGGTCGACGAAGCGACCCGAGTCGATCTCGCGGCAGGCGGCACACTCGCCGCAGGGCTGGCTGGAGACGCCCTGCTCGCAGTTGAGTGCCTTGGCAAAGATGCGGGCGACCGTCGTCTTGCCCACCCCGCGGGTGCCGGTGAACAGGTAGGCGTGGTGGAGACGATCGCGATCCAGCGCGTTGGTGAGGGCCTGGAGCACGTGACCCTGGCCGACCATGTCGTCGAAACGCCGGGGGCGCCACTTGCGTGCCAGTACCAGATAACTCATAGCGCGGGATCCAATTGGGTGGCACCCTGCATCCGCCGGTCTCCGGCGCCCGGATCGACCGCTACCGTTGCTCCCTTCCGGGCCTGGCGGGATTCACGGAGATCCGTCGCGAAGGGACGAACACAGGGCACCATTGGGTGGCGCCGCGGCCAGATCGACTGGCCAAAACGCGGACGAAGAATAACACGCGTACCAGTCCGAAAACAGGCCATCAGGGAAGCCCTACACGAATCAGATACCACTCTGCGCGTCTTGAAGCCGGCAAATGCACGGTATTCGTCCGCCGCGGAAGAGTCATCCTCGTTCCAAGGACGACAACGCCGCCGGTGCGGGCTCAAGGCACGCCCTTCGGAGCTCGGCAGAGCGGCATCCGATTCGTTCAGCGCTGCCCTAAGCAAATCATCCGCCGGCCAGCACCTCGTCGAGCGCCGTGAGCAATGCCGCGTTCTGCGACTCGTTGCCGATGGTGATGCGCAGGTGATCACCGATGCGCGGCCGGTCGAAATGGCGCACGATCACGCGTCGCTCGCGCAGCCCGGCGGCCAGCTCGGCGCCCGCTCGACTGGCATGGCGCGCCAGCACGAAATTCGCCGCCGAAGGCAGCACCTCGAAACCCCGTGCCTCGAGATCGGCCGTCAGCTGCTCGCGCATGCTCACCACCGCATCGCGCGTGTCGCGGAAATAGGCCTCGTCGGCAAACGCGGCGATAGCGCCGGCGCTGGCCAACCGGTCGACCGGATAAGAATTAAAGCTGTCCTTGACCCGGGTCAGACCTTCGATCAGACCGGAGTCGCCGATGGCGAAACCCACGCGCAAGCCCGCCAGCGAGCGCGACTTGGACAGGGTTTGGGTGACCAGCAGATTGGGATAGCTGTCCACCAGTCCCACGGCGGACTCCCCACCGAAGTCGACGTAGGCCTCGTCGATGACCACCGCGCAATCGCAAAAATGCGCCGCGAGGCGCTCGACCTGGTCGATGGCGAGAAGCCGGCCGGTCGGGGCATTCGGATTGGGCAGGATCACGCCGCCGACGGATGCCGGGTCGACGGCGCACATCGCCTCGACGTCCACGGCCAGCTCGTCATCCAACGGAACGATCTGCGGCTCGATGCCGAACAGCCGACAATAGACCGGGTAGAACGAGTAGGTGATGTCGGGGAAGACGATCGGTCGGCCACGCTGGAACAGCGCCCGGAACAGGAACCCAAGCACCTCGTCCGATCCGTTGCCGACGAACACCTGTGCGCCGGTCACGCCGTGGTACTCGGCGATGGCCTCACGCAGCGCCTGACTGCTCGGGTCCGGATACAGGCGCAACCCGGCATCGGCCGCCTCGCGGATCGCCTCGATCACGCACGGCGACGGGGGGAACGGGTTTTCGTTGGTGTTGAGCTTGACCAGGTCGTCGATCTTGGGCTGCTCGCCCGGCACGTACGGGCTCAGCGTTGCCAGATCGTCGGACCAGAATCGCCCTGCCGGCTCGCTCATGACCTACCCCTCGGACTCGCGACGATAGTCGGCCGATTGCGCGTGCGCCTCGAGGCCTTCGGCCCGGGCCAGGCAGGCGGCCGTCACGCCCAGTTCGGCGGCCCCGTCGGCCGAGCAGTGGATGATGCTCGACCGTTTCTGGAAGTCGTACACGCCCAGCGGCGACGAAAATCGCGCCGTGCCCGAGGTGGGCAGCACGTGGTTGGGGCCCGCGCAGTAGTCACCCAAAGCCTCGGCGGTGTAGCGCCCGACGAAGATCGCCCCGGCGTTGCGGATCTCGCCCAGGCGATCCTCGGCCCCCTCGAAGGACAACTCGAGGTGCTCGGGGGCGATGCGGTTGACCAGCTCGATGGCGTGATCGATGTCGGCCACCTCGATCAGCGCGCCGCGGGACTCCAGCGCCTTGGCGATGATTTCCGCGCGCGGCTGCTGGGGCAACAGACGCTCGATCGAGGCCGTGACCGTGTCGAGAAAGTCCGGATCGTGGGCGAGCAGAATCGACTGGGCCTGTTCGTCGTGCTCGGCCTGCGAGAAGAGGTCCATCGCGATCCAGTCGGGATCGGTGTGCCCGTCGCAGACGATCAGGATTTCCGACGGCCCGGCGATCATGTCGATGCCGACCCGGCCGAAGACCTCGCGCTTGGCCGCGGCGACGAAGATGTTGCCCGGGCCGACGATCTTGTCGACCGCGGGGATCGTCTCCGTGCCATACGCCAGTGCGCCGACCGCCTGCGCCCCGCCGACGGTGAACACGCGATCCACGCCCGCGATGCGGGCGGCCGCCAGCACCGTGTCGTTGACCACGCCATGCGGCGTCGGCACGACCATGACGACCTGCGCCACCCCGGCGACCTTGGCGGGGATGGCGTTCATCAGTACAGACGAGGGATAGGCGGCCTTGCCGCCGGGCACGTACAGGCCCACCCGGTCGAGCGGCGTGACCTGCTGGCCCAGCACGTTGCCGTTCGCCTCGGTGTAGCTCCAGCTCTCGCCCTTCTGGCGCTGGGCGTAGGCGCGCAGCCGTTCGGCGGCCAGCTCGAGCGCCTCGCGCACCTCGGCGGGGATCGCCGCGAGCGCGGTATCGAGCCGTTCGGCCGAGAGTTCCAGCGCACCGGCCGAGTCCACCTCGAGGCGATCAAGGCGGCGGGTGTGTTCGACCACGGCGGCGTCACCGCGCTTGCGCACGTCCGCGAGGATGTCGCGCACGATGGTCTCGACACGATCGTCGGCCACGCCGGACCAGTCGAGCAGCTCGTCGAGCTGGCGATCGAAACCCGCGGCGCGGGCGTTCATGCGACGGATCATCACTTGCCCTCCAGGTACTGCTCCACCCGCTCGACGAAATCGCTCACCCGTGCATGCTTGAGCTTCTGCGCCGCGCGATTGACGATCAGTCGCGAGGAAATCTCGGCGATGTGCTCGAGCGGTTCCAGGCCATTGGCGCGCAAGGTGTTGCCGGTGTCGACCACGTCGACGATGCAGTCGCCGAGATCGACCAGCGGCGCGAGCTCCATCGAGCCGTACAGCTTGATCAGCTCGATCTGGCGGCCACGGTCGGCGAAATAGGACTCGGCCGAGCGGGTGTACTTGGTCGCCACGCGAATGCGCCCGGCCCGATCGAGCGCGCCGGGCTTGCCGGCGACCATCAGCTTGCACTGGGCGATCTTGAGGTCGACCAGCTCGAACAGCCCCTCACCACCGTGCTCCATCAGCACGTCCTTGCCGGCGACACCGATATCGGCAGCGCCGTGCTGGACATAGGTGGGCACGTCCGAGGCGCGCAGGATCAACAGGCGCACGCTCGGATCGCTGGTCTCGAGGATCAGCTTGCGGCTCTTGTCCGGGTCCTCGAGCGGCTCGATGCCCACGGACGCCAGCAGCGGCAGGGTTTCCTTGAAGATGCGCCCCTTGGAGAGCGCGACGACGATCTGGTCGGATTGGGACATGGCGATCAGCTCGTGATCCGTTGGATATTGGCGCCGAGGCGGGAGAGTTTCTCCTCGATGGACTCGTAGCCCCGGTCGATGTGGTAGATGCGATTGACTAGCGTTTCGCCACGGGCCACCAGGCCAGCCAGCACCAGGCTGGCCGAGGCACGCAGGTCGGTCGCCATGATGGGCGCGCCGGAGAGGGCCTCGACCCCGCGGATGACCGCGGTGTTGCCCTCGATGTGGATATCCGCGCCCATGCGCTGGATCTCCTGGACGTGCATGAAGCGGTTCTCGAAGATGGTCTCGACCACCGTCGAGGTGCCCTCGGCCACCGCGTTCATGGCGACGAACTGCGCCTGCATGTCGGTGGGAAAGCCCGGATGCGGCGCGGTGCGGATGTCGACCGCCTTGGGCCGACGACCGTGCATGTCGAGACGAATCCAGTCCTCGCCGACCTCGATCTCCGCACCGGCCTTCTCCAACTTCGCCAGCACCGCGTCGAGCAGTTCGGGACGGGTATCGCGCACCAGGATGCGCCCGCGGGTCATGGCCGCGGCGACGAGATAGGTGCCGGTCTCGATCCGGTCGGGAAGCACGCGGTAGCGCACGCCCTGCAGGCGCTCGACCCCGTGGATGCGGATCACGTCGCTGCCCGCCCCGCGCACGTCCGCGCCCATGGCGTTGAGGAAGTTGGCGAGATCGACCACCTCGGGTTCGCGGGCGGCGTTCTCGAGCACCGTCTCGCCCTTGGCGAACACGGCGGCCATCATCAGGTTCTCGGTACCGGTGACCGTGACCTGGTCGAGCACGATGCGCGCCCCGACCAACTGCTCGGCGGCCGTTTCGATGTAGCCACCCTCGACACGGACGTCGGCGCCCAGCGCCTCGAGGCCCTTGAGGTGGATATCCACCGGCCGCGTGCCGATGGCACAGCCGCCCGGCAGGGAGACGCGCGCCTTCTTGAACCGGGCCAGCATCGGCCCGAGCGTCAGGATCGACGCGCGCATGGTGCGGACCAGGTCGTAGGGTGCCTCGAGGGTGTCGACCGTGGTGGTGTCGACCTCGACACTCATCTGGTCGCCCACCGTCAGCGTCGCGCCCATGCGACCGAGCAGCTCCATGGTGGTAGTCACGTCCTGCAGGTGCGGGACGTTCTCGATGGTCACCGGCGAGTCGGCCAGGAGCGAGGCGGCCATCATCGGCAGCACCGCGTTCTTGGCGCCGGAAATGCGAATCTCGCCGTCAAGTGGCGTGCCGCCGCGGATCAGGAGCTTGTTCATGTAATCGGATCGGGTCTCGGGCCGTGGGCTAATCCAGGCCGGTCTCAAGCGGCATCAAGCCCTCGAGACCGTACACCGCCATCATCTGGCGCATGGCCTGGGGCGCGTGAGTGTATCGCAGACGGATGCCTTTTGCCTCGGCCTGGGCCTGAATGGCGGCCAGCCAGGCCAGTCCCGCGGTGTCGATCCGCTTGACCTGGCCGAGGTGCACGTCCACCGCCGGACCGACGACGTCACCGGGCAGATCGACCGATTGGCGATCGAACCCCGCGCGCAGCAAGGCCCCGCTCAGGCGAATGACGCCCGGTTCGACCCGCAGGGACCAGCCGCGTTCAGTTCCGGCCGTCTTCATTCTGCTCCCGCAGGGTGCTGATCAGCCCGTCGATGCCGTCACGCTGGATCTTCTGCGCGAAGCTGCCACGGTAGTTGTTGACCAGGCTGATGCCGTCGACCACGACGTCGTAGGACTTCCACTCGCCGTCGACCGGCGCCATGCGGTAGGCCACGGGCACGGTTCCCAGATCACCCCCGGAGACCTCGGACTCGACCACCAGCTCGTCGTCCGCCCCGCCCGGCTTGGTGCCGACGATCTCGATCTCCTGGTTGCCGAGCGCCGAGAGGGGGCCCGCGTAGGTGCGCACCAGCAGACGCTGGAACTCCTTGTTGAACTGGGCGCGCTGGGAGGCGGTGGCCTGGCGGTAGTAGCGCCCCAGGACCAGACGGGTCATGCGCTCGGAATCGACGTGCGGCAACAGCAGCCGGTCGACGATCTCCAGCAACGCCTCGGGGTCGGCCTCGACCGCCGCCTGGTTGTCACGGATCTCGCTGATCACCGCCTCGGCCGTGGATTCCACCAGCTCGCGGGCATCCGCCTCGGTGGGTTCGGCGCGCGCCGTCACGCTCAGACCGGCCAGCAACAGGCCGATCAACCCAAGGCTGGGAAACGATACGCGCGAGTGTCGGGCAAACGGGGACAGGGCAATGCTCATCATGGATTTTTGGTCTTCTTTGCGGATGGTGTCCAGGGGCGATCGCGCTTATTGCGGATAATCGCCGGTCGCGATCGCCAGCTGGGCGACGCTCATGTTGAAGTCGTTGATGGCGCGGAAGTAGTCCGCCTGTGCCTCGGTGTTGGCCTTGACCGCCTCGGCCAGTTCCTCGCCGCCGACCAGGCCGGCCTGATAGTCCATGAAGGTCGAGACCATCCACTTGCGCGTGTTGCCCTTGGCGGCATCGAGCGCGCGGATCTGGCGCTCCAGCCCGTGGGCGGTGTGGTAGGCCTCGGCCACCTGGAAGGGAATGCCCTGGCGGGCGAGCTGGGCCTTGGCCACCACGCCCTGCAGCTGCGCCTCGGCATCGCTCACGTTGGCGCGCATCACGCCGGGGTTGAAATCCCACTGCAGGCCAACGACGGGCGCGGCGTAGGCCTGGTTGAGCGGCTGGTTAATGTAGGGGTTGTTCAAGCGATCCCGTCCCGGGGTGTACGTCGCCCCGGCGATCACGCCGGCATACAGGTTCGGATAGCGCTCGCTCTTGCGCGCCGCGACGTAGTTGCGCATCGCCGCCTGGCCGTTCTCGGCCATGGCCATTTCCGGGCGCTGGGCCAGGGCGCGGTCGGCCAGCTCGGCCAGTCCGCCCTCGGGCAAGGTCACCGGCTCGATGCGTGGGTCGGCCACCTCGATGCTCGAGGTGATCGGCACGCCGATGATGGTCTTCAGGCCGTCGATCGCGATGGCCTCGACGCTGCCCGCCTCGGCGAGATACCGCTCGAGCTGGGCCGCGCCGCTCTCCAGCGCGTAGAGCTGGCTCATCGGCACCTCGCCGGCCTGGGCATCCTCGCGCATGTCCTCGCGCGTGCGGTCGACCTGTCGCTTGACGCCCTCGAGCATGCGCCGCGTATCGCGCGCGGCCAGATAACCCCAGTAGGCACGACGAACGGTCAGCCAGGTCTCGCCGCGGGCCAGGGCCACCTCGGATGCCTTCACGTCGCGGTTGAGCCGCGCGGCGTTGCCATAGTTCTCCAGCTTGCCGAAGGTGTAGAGCGGCTGGATGATCGAGGCGGTCAGGCCGCTGGTGACGGTCAAGCCCTCGTCGAGCTCGTTGCCGTCGTCACGCAGGGTGCAGGACTCGCCCGCCGGACAGGTATTCGTGCCATTGGTGAAGATGCCGTCCTCGGCCTTCGGCGCGAGCCCCATGAACAGGTTGGCCGAAACGCGCACCCCGCCCTCGCCCTTGACGCGCTCGATCAGCGCCTGGGCGCGCGCAACGTTGGCCCGCTGCTCCTCGATGCGCGGATCGGCGTGCAGGGCCATGTCGGTGGCCTGTTCGAGGGTAATCGGCTCGCCCGGTGGTGTCTCGGCCCGCACCGTGGTGGAGGCCAGCCCCGCCAGGGCCGCCGTCAGGAGCAGCGCACCGCCCCACTCAATGAATCCATCTCGCTTGTTCATTCTTTTGCCTTGTCGAACAGGAACTTGGAAACCACGCTCTCGAGGATGATGGCCGACTGGGTCATCGTGATCCGGTCGCCGTCCTCCAGCGATTCGATTGCCCCGCCGGGGGAAATCTCGACGTATTGCGCCCCGAGCAACCCGGCAGTGTAGATGTTGGCGAAGGAATCGGTCGGCAGGTTGTCGTACTTGTCGTCGATCACCATGCGCACCTCCGCCTGGAACGTCTCCGGATGGATCTCGATCGAATCCACCCGGCCGATGGTCAGGCCGGCCAGCTTGACCGGCGACTGCACGGTCAGCCCGCCGACGTTGTCGAAACGGGCCGTGACCTCGTAACCGCTGACGCGACTGGCGCCGAAATTACTCCACTGCAGGGCCATCACCATCAGTGCGGCGATCCCGGCGAGCACGAACAGCCCGACGACCAGCTCGACTCCACGTTGCACATTCATTCCATCACGCCCCAAACATGAAAGCCGTCATTACAAAATCCAGTCCCAGCACGGCGAGCGAGCTCAAGACCACGGTCTGCGTGGTCGCGCGCGCCATGCCGCTCGCCGTGGGCTCGGCCCGGTATCCCTCATAGACCGAGATCAGCGCAATCACCGCACCGAAGGCCAGCGACTTGATCGCCCCGCCGCCAACGTCGTCCCAGGCCTCCATCTGCTCTCGAATCTGGCCCCAGTATGAGGCCTGGTCGACGCCCAGCACCACGACCCCGATCAAGTAGCCGCCGACGATACCCACCAGCGAGAACAGCGCGGCCAGCAACGGCACCGAGATCATCGCCCCCCAGAACCGCGGGCCGATCACGCGACGCAGCGGATCGACCGCCATCATCTCCAGCGCGGCGAGTTGCTCGGTGGTCTTCATCAGGGCGATCTCGGCGGTGATCGCCGAGCCGGCCCGCCCGGCGAACAGCAAGGCGGCGACCACGGGCCCCAGCTCGCGCACCAGCGACAGGGCCACCATCACACCCAGCGATTCGCTCGCGTTGAAGTTCGACAGGATGTTGTAGCCCTGCAACCCCAGCACCAGCCCGACGAATCCGCCGGCGACCAGGATGATCACCAGCGAGAGCACGCCGGCGGCATAGACCTGCTGCAGGATGTCCCGCGGCCGGGTCCAGGTGGGAATGAGCACCCAGGCAAGCTCGACGGCGAACAGTGCCATCGACCCCGCGTGCTGCACCCCGTCCAGGAACAGCCGCCCGAGCCGGGCGATCGCGTCGACAACCGCTTTCATCGATCGCCTCCCAGCCCGAGGTCCGCCGCCAACGGCGCCTCGTCCTCGGCGGCGTTGAGCGGCCCCTCGGCCGCCCCGTCCAAGAACTGCGCCAGGGCCGGTTCGTGCTCGCGCTGGGCGCGCACCTCCTCGGGCGTGCCCCGGCCGATCACCCGCCCGCCGGCAATCACGATCACCTGGTCGGCGATGCTCAGTGCCTCGCTGACATCGTGGGTGACGACAATGCTGGTCAACCCGAGCGCGTCGTTGAGACGACGGATCAGGCGCAGCAACACGCCCATGCTCACCGGGTCCTGCCCGGCGAACGGTTCGTCGTAGAGCATGATCTCGGGATCCAGCGCCATCGCTCGAGCCAGGGCCGCGCGGCGTGCCATGCCGCCGGAAAGCTCGGCCGGGTACTTCTCACGCGCCGAACGCAGGCCGACCGCCTCGAGTTTGAACAGCACGATGCGTTCGATCAGTGCCTCGTCGAGTCGCGAATGGGCCCGCAGGGGAAAGGCGACGTTCTCTCCCACGGTGAGATCCGTGAACAGGGCGCCATTCTGGAACAGCACGCCCATGCGCCGACGCAGCGCATACAGCGCCTTGCGGCGGACACGCGAGACCTCGATGCCGTCGACCAGCACCCGGCCGTGGGCCGGACGGACCTGCCCGCCGATCAGGCGCAGCAACGTGGTCTTGCCGGTCCCCGACGGCCCCAGCACTGCCGTGACCTGCCCGCGCGGAAACCGCATGTCGACGTCATCGAAGATCACCTGCTCGCCGCGGGCAAATCGCACCCCGTCAAGCTCGATCATCGCGGCCGTGTCGCGCCGCTCGCTCACCGTCCCATCAACTCCACCAGGGTCCGCAGGCGGTCGACCGTGGCGACCGAAGGCGGCTCGCCCTCGACGAACAGGGCCGCCTCGGCGGGCGCCTGGTCGAGGAAGGCCGAGAGCCAGGCATGCAGGTCCGCCGGCTGGTCGCTTGCCGGCACCAGGCCGACCACGGCCGGTTGATCGCCCCCCTCGGGGCGCCAGACCGGGGTGTCGTCACCCAGGCGGACGATGGCATGGCGACCGGCGTCGGCCAGCGACTGCCAGGCTGCCGACCAGGCGGCGTCTTCGACCACGACGAATACCGCGTTGGGCGAGTCGTCCAGCTCGGCGAGCACGGTCTCGACATCCGGGTCGTCACCGGCCACCCACAGGGCGTCCTGCTCGTTGAGCAGGTAGGCCACCCGCCATTCGGCCGGCATCTCGGGATCGAAGAAACTCGACTCGAGTGCCGGCGAACGCCGCTGGCGCAGACCCAGATGTATCGCCTTCATCGCCGTTGCCTACCTCGGGAATTCATTCGACGCACCCGCTCCGAGCGCCCTCGGCTGGGCCGTTCGGGATGCGGGACACGTCGTTCGGATCACATGCGTGACCGCGCATGATACACGGCGCTCAGGCCTCGATCTCGCGCACCAGGCGAAATCCGAGGTTGAGGTCGAATTCGTCCTGATGGCGACGCGCCCGCGAGCCGCTGCGACATGCCCCCGGCGGGTCGAACCACGAACCGCCGCGCACCGCGCGCAGGTGACGGTATTTGCGGTCGATGCTCCGGTACGGGCGGTCGCCGGGACGCGGCCCGCCGGGATAGGCGTCGTGCCAATGATCCTGGGTGAATTCCTGCACGTTGCCGTGGACCTCGTAGAGCCCCCAGGCGTTGGGCGGCAGGCTACCCACCCGCACCGGCTTGCCGATCCCGCAAAGAAACAGCCCGCGAGTGCAGTGCAGGCCGCCGGCACAATTGACTTCCTCGCGACGAATCCGGTCTCCGAAGCAGAACATGGTGTCGGTGCCGGCGCGCGCCGCGTATTCCCACTCGGCCTCCGTGGGCAGCCGATAGCGTTGCCCGGTCGCCTCGCTCAACCAGCGCGCGTAGGCCTCGGCATCGTGGGCCGAGACGTTGTACATGGGAAACTCGGGGTCGTTCCAGCTGTAGGGACGCGGGCGGCGATGCCCACTCGCCTGCAGGAAGGCCAGGTATTCGCGGCGACGGATGGCACCGCGGGTAATCGCGAACGCGCGATCGAGGTAGACCTCGTGGCGTGGCTGCTCGAAGGCCCGCGCCCCGTGCTCGGTCACGCGGCTGCCCATCCAGAACCCGCCGGCCGGGATCACCGCCACCTCGGGGGCCGGCTCGCCGCCGGCCTCGCCGTCCCGGAAGAACACCTCAAGACCAAGGCGATGGGCCGTCTCGCGCTGCCGCTCGATCACCTTGTCGACAGGATCCACCTCGATGGTCCGTTCGCTCGCCGTGGCTATCGGCTGCATGCGCTCACCTCCAGGACGTTGGGATTGACCGGCGCGGGAACCGACGAGGCCCGGCCGGAGTCGACAGACAGCCGCCAACGAGTGGGCAACGCCGAGCAGGACGCCGGCAGCGATACGCTACGGGCCGCCCGTCCGCAGCGGACTGATATACTCCGAAACCCGAAAATCTTAGCATGCCAACCGGATACCCCATGGAGCCCAACGCCCTGCATCCCGACAACCTGCTGCGCATGGCCCGCGAGGTGATCGACATCGAATGCCAGGCCATCGACGCGCTCCCCGCGCGGCTCGACCAGGCGTTCGTCGACGCCTGCCGCCTGATGATCGACTGCGAAGGCCGCGTGATCGTTACCGGCATGGGCAAGTCGGGGCATATCGGCGGCAAGATCGCCGCCACCCTGGCGAGCACGGGCACCCCGGCGTTCTTCGTCCACCCGGGCGAGGCGAGCCACGGCGACCTGGGCATGATCACCGATCGCGACGTGGTCATCGCCCTGTCGAATTCCGGCGAGACCGGCGAGATGCTGGCCATCCTGCCCGTCATCAAGCGCCTCGGCGTCGGCCTGGTCGCCATGACCGGCCGGCCGGACTCGACCCTGGCCCAGGCTGCCGACGTGCACCTCGACGTCGGCGTCGACCGGGAGGCCTGCCCGCTTAACCTGGCCCCCACCGCCAGCACCACCGCGACCCTGGTGATGGGCGATGCGCTGGCCGTGGCCCTGCTCGACGCGCGCGGGTTCCAGCCCGAGGATTTCGCCCTCTCCCACCCCGGCGGCTCGCTGGGCCGCCGCCTGCTGCTGCACGTGCGGGACGTGATGCACACCGGCAAGCAGTTGCCGCGCGTGGGTCCGCGCCAGAGCGTCAAGCAGGCCCTGCTGGTGATGTCCTCGGGCGGACTCGGCATGGCGGCCGTGGTCGACGAGGGCGACCATCTGCTGGGACTGTTCACCGACGGCGACCTGCGTCGCCTGCTCGATCGCAGCGACTTCGACCTCGACTGCCCGATCGAGAAGGTCATGACACCCGATCCGCGCACCTGTCCGGCCAACGTGCTCGCCGCCGAGGCCATGGCGATGATGGAGCGCGACAAGATCAATGGCCTGCTGGTCGTCGACGAGCAGAAGCGCCTCGTCGGCGCACTGAACATGCACGACCTGTTGCGGGCGGGGGTGGCGTGATGTCGGACAAGAACGACACCTGGATCGAGCGGGCCCGCCGGGTCCGCCTGCTGGTACTCGACGTCGACGGCGTGATGACCGACGGCCGCCTGCACCTGACCGAGGACGGCGAGGAACACAAGATATTCCACAGCCGTGACGGCCACGGCATCAAGGTGATCCAGGAACTGGGCGTGGACGTGGCGATCATTACCGGGCGGTCCTCGCCGGCGGTCAGCCGACGGGCCAAGTCGCTGGGCATCCAGCACGTGGTGCTCGGCGCGACCGACAAGGGCCAGGCGATCGAGGAACTGGCCCAGTTGCTCGAGATCGAGCTCGACGAGATTGCGGCGATGGGCGACGACGTCCTCGACCTGCCCATGCTCAACCGGGCCGGCCTGTCGGCGACGGTCAGCGATGCGCCGATGGTAATCCGCAGCCGCGTCGACTGGATCAGCCCGGTGCCCGGCGGCTGTGGCGCGGTCCGGGCATTGATCGACACCTTGATCGACGCGCGCGACCAGTGGGCCGACGTGCTGGCACGGTACCGCTGATCGTGCGCTGGTCGGCCTCGTCTCGCCTCAACCGTGTCTTCCTGGGCGTTGCCGGGCTTGGGGTGCTCGCCTGGCTGGCCTGGCACAACCTGGCGGACGAGCTGGTCCCACCCAGCGACGATGGCGGTGGCTACGCCCAGCGTCTCGATCAGGCCAGCAGCTGGCAATACGACGAGCAGGGGCGGCTCGCCTACCGACTCGACACGCCGCAGGCCATCCAGCTGGATCGGGCCGATGGCGACCGCTACGAAATGGACGCCCCCACCGCCACGCTGATCGACGAGGCACCCAATGCGCCGCCATGGACACTGCGCGCCGATGCCGGCACGGTGAGCGAGCGCGGCGAGACGATCGAGATGACCGGTTCGGTCCACGCGCAGCGCGCGCCCTACCAGGAACGCGGGCGCCTCGAGCTGACCACCGAGCAGCTCTGGCTCCACCCCGCCGAGCGCCAGGCACGCACCGACGTCCCGGGGCGCCTGAGCGAAACCGCCCCGGACGGGTCGCCGCGCTGGCACAGCGACGCCGACCGGCTTGCCCTCGACTGGGGCAACGAGGTTCTGACCCAGACCGGGCAGATCCGCGACGAAATCCAGCCCGGCTCGACCGGGAACACCGACTAGGCCGGCCCGTCGGGCACGGTTGCCCCGAGACGGCCGGAAGGCAGGAAGGACACACCATGCAGATCACAGCGACATCCCTCCACGCATCACGGGCTCGCTCCCCTCGGCTGACCGCCCGAGCCAATCGAGTGGCCATTGGGCTGGCCATCGGACTGTCCATGGGGCTGGGCTCGTCGACGGCACTGGCCGCCCAGGCCGACCGCAACCAACCGGTCAAGGTCCAGGCGGACAAGAAGGTGACCAAGTACCAGGAAGGCACCAGCGTCTACACCGGCGACGTGGTGATCGATCAGGGCAGCCTGCACGCCACGGGCCAGCGCGCCACGCTCTACCTCGAGGACGGCGAGCTGGTGCGCGCGGTGCTCGAGGGGCGCCCCGCCACCTTCCGCGAACGCGACGAGGAAGGGAACTGGGTCGAAGGCGAGGCGCTCCAGGCGGACTACCGCACCGCCGAGGGCACGGTCGTGCTGACCGACGAGGCCTGGCTCAAGCGCAGCGGCGACGAGATCCGTTCGGATCGCATCACCTACGATCTCGCCACCGAGGTGGTCGAGGCCGGCGAGGAAGGCGGCAAATCGCGGGTCGAAATGACCCTGCAACCGCGCAACAAGGAAGGCGGCAACGGTGGCGACTGAGGCATCCATGTATCACGCCGAGACGCGCACAGAGTCCCCGGCCACCGGACAGCCGCGCACGGCCCTGCTCGAGGCGCGCAGCCTGTCGAAGAGCTACGGCGCCCGTCCCGTGGTGCGCGATGTCTCGCTGCACGTCGAGGCCGGCGAGATCGTGGGGCTGCTGGGGCCAAACGGCGCCGGCAAGACCACCAGCTTCTACATGATCGTCGGCCTGGTCGGGGTCGACCAGGGGGCGGTCTTCCTCGATGGCCGCGACATCACGCACACGCCCATCGACCGACGCGCCCACCTCGGGCTGGGCTACCTGCCGCAGGAACCGTCGGTGTTCCGCAAGCTGTCGGTGCGCGAGAACATCCTCGCCATCCTCGAGCTGCGCCGCGATCTCGACCGGGCCACGCGTCGACAGGCGCTCGACGAGTTGCTCGAGGAACTCAACATCACCCACATCGCCGACTCGAAGGGCCAGTCGCTCTCGGGTGGCGAGCGACGCCGGGTGGAGATCGCCCGCGCGCTGGCGGCCAATCCCCGCGCCATGCTGCTCGACGAACCGTTTGCCGGCATCGATCCCATTTCGGTGATCGACATCCAGCGCATCATCGAGCACTTGCGGGACCGCGGCATCGGCGTGCTGATCACCGACCACAACGTCCGCGAGACCCTCGGCGTGTGCAAGCGGGCCTACATCGTCTCCGACGGCAGCATCCTGGCACACGGCACGGCCGACGAGCTCCTCGCCAACCAGTCGGTGCGCGACGTCTACCTCGGCCAGGACTTCACCCTCTAGGGAAACTCTGCACGATTCGATGACGTCTCTGCGGGACCTCCAAGGGTCCAGATGCAAGGCGCAGTCCGCCGTAAAGGGCCGTCGCCCTTTACAAGGGCTGAACCGGATCGGCAGGACGCCGATCCGGCCGGCGCAAGCCGGCCCGAAGGGCGGGGTTCATGGACGAACCCCGCGACGCCGCAGATGGGCCCTTGAAGGCCCGCCCGGACGGGGCGCGCGGGATTTGCCCGCACTCGTCGTTGCCGTCCCTCGACGGGCAGCAAGCCCGTCTTCGGATCGGCGCCTCGATTGCGAACAAACCCGCGAGCCAGAGATGCCATCGAATCGTGCAGAGTTTCCCCAGGGAAACCCTGCACCGGACCATTCGTTCGAAATGGCGATCCGCTCGACCGACGAGCGGCGCGGCGGATCGGGCAAAACCGTTGGCACAGTGCGGTATCGATCGGCTAAACTCGACGCCATGCAAATTGCGTGCGCACGTCACCCTTACCCCCCGGCTCCGACCTGGCTTCCCGCCCGGTTTGCCGCTTCCACGATTCGTCCCCACCCTACCCTCGTTTTGACCCCCGGAGGCGCGACATGGCCGGCATGAAGGCAGGTCTCGAGCTTCGCCTGGGCCAGTCGCTGGCCATGACGCCGCAGTTGCAGCAGTCCATCCGCCTGCTGCAGCTCTCCACGCTGGAGCTGAGCCTGGAGATCCAGCAGGCGCTGGACAGCAACCCGCTCCTGGAAGTGGCCGAGGACGAGCGCGAGGAGGACGAGGCGACCGAGGCGACCACCGCCGAGGAACAGGACCCCGGCGCCCAGGCCGGCGAGGAACTGCTCGAGGATCGCAAGGACAAGTCGGCCGACGAGGACCTGGTGGTCGATTCTTCCTGGGACGACTACTACGAGTCCGACGGCAGCACCGCCCTGAGCGCCAGCGCCCCGGGCGAGGACTACGACCCCTTTGCCACGCAATCGACGGGTGAGGACAACCTCCGCGACCATCTGCTCAGCCAGGTCCATCTCGCCTCCCTCTCGGACACCGACCGTCGCATCGCCACCGCGCTGATCGAGTCGCTTGAGCCCTCCGGCTATCTCGAGGAACCGCTGGACGAGATCGTGGCCATGCTCGCCGAGGACCTGCCGGGAATCGACACCGAGGAGGTGGAGGCCACGCTCCATTACATTCAGCAGCTCGACCCGGTCGGGGTGGCGGCGCGATCGCTGGCCGAATGCCTGACCATCCAGATCGACCAGCATCACGCCGACGACCCGGCGGCCGACGATGCCCGCGCCCTGCTCCAGGACGACTGGCTCGAGGCCATCGCCCGGCGCGAGCTGCCGCAGGTGATCAAGGGGCTGGGTATCAGCCGCGAGCGGCTCGAGGCCGCCCTCCGCCTGATCCAGGTGCTCGATCCCCGCCCGGGGCTGTCGATCGGCGACACCGCCGCCGACTACATCAAGCCGGACGTGATCGTCACCCACCGCGAGGATGGCTGGCATGTCGACCTCAACCCCGAAATCGCCCCGCGCCTGCGCGTGAACCAGACCTACGCCAGCCTCATCGACCGCTCCAGCCGCGGCAAGGACGCGACCTACATCCGCAACCACCTCCAGGAGGCCCGCTGGTTCATCAAGAGCCTGAGGAGCCGCAACGAGTCGTTGCTGAACGTGGCGCGGGAGATCGTGCGGCGCCAGATCGAGTTCTTCGAGCAGGGCGAGATCGCGATGAAACCGCTGGTGCTGCGCGAGATCGCCGAGACACTCGAACTGCACGAATCGACGGTCAGCCGGGTCACCACCAACAAGTACATGCTCACCCCGCGGGGCGTGTTCGAATTCAAGTATTTCTTCTCCAGCCACGTCGGCACCAGTGACGGGGGCGAATGTTCGGCCACCGCCATCCGCGCCCGCATCAAGAAGCTCGTCGAGGAAGAAAATCCCAAGAAGCCCTTGAGCGACGCCAAGATTGCGACCATGCTTGGAGACGAGGGGATCGACGTCGCGCGACGCACGATCGCCAAGTACCGCGAGGCGATGGGAATTGCCTCGTCAACAGACCGCAAGCGACTGATATAACGCACTTATTAAGGAGCGGCACATGCAGATAGACATCACCGGTCATCACGTCGACGTCACCGAGGCACTCAAGGCCCACGTCCACGACAAGTTCACGCGCCTCGAGCGTCACTTCGACAAGCTGGTGGATATCCACGTCATCCTGACTATCGAGCGCAAGGAAGCCCAGAAGGCCGAGGCCAACCTCCATGTCAGCGGGCAGGACATGCACGCCGAGGCCGTCACCGACGACATGTATGCCTCCATCGACGCCATGATCAACAAGCTCGACCGGCAGATCGTCAAGCACAAGGAAAAGCTGACCAGCCACCGCTGAGCTGGCCCCGCCGGCATGATCGCCGGCGGGCTGACGGAAGGAAGCCGACCGACAACGGCCTCCGTCTCGTCCGGATCGGTGTTGCACCGCAGGCGCAACACGCTATGATGCGCGCCGATTCAACCATTCCCGCCCCGACCCGCGAGCGATCCTCGCGGACCGTCGACCGACAGGGTGCTTAATGAATACTGCCGAGCTGTTTCCGATCCACCACATCCGGATCGACGAGCTGTACCAGAGCCGCAAGCGGGTTCTGGAGGTGCTCTCCGGCCTGCTCGCCGACGACGAACTCGGTGGCCAACAGGCCACCCGCATCTTCGAGGCGCTGGTCGCCCGCGAACGGCTGGGCTGCACGGCAATCGGTCATGGCATCGCCGTCCCCCACGGCCGGGTCGACGACATCCTGACCCCGCGTGGCGCATTGATCCGGCTGCGCGAAGGCGTCGATTTCGGTGCCCCCGATGGCGCACCGGTCACCCTGGTCATCGGCCTGGTCATCCCCGAGGATTGCCCGGAGCAACACCTGGAGATTCTCGGCCGCCTGGCACGCCACCTCAACGATGCCGACGAGCGCGACACCCTCATGGAGGCGCAGAGCGCCGAGCGTGTCCAGGCACTGATGGTAGAGTGGCTCAAGGACAGCGCGGAAGCGACCGCGAGCTAAGGGAAGGTCTGCACGAATCCGATACCGCTCTGCGCGCCTTGGGTCGGGCAGATACAAGGCGACCGTCCGCCGCGGAAGAGTTATTCTCTCTCCAAGGACGGCAACACCGCAGGTGCCCGACCCAAGGCGCGCAGAGCGGGGCTTGTCGAGCCGCCCGTGCTCCGCGTTACGATGTCTTGACGTGACCACCGGTACGCCGGCGACATCGCGCCTCGATCACGAACGGCTCGCCAAGCCAGAGTGGCATCGGATTCGCGCAGACCTTCCCTAAGCCGGGCCCAGGCCCGACCATCGGCTCTCGAACGGGCAGGCCATGATCCCGAGTTTCACCTACCAACACCTCCCCTCCAATGCGGGTGACGCCGACTGGCAGCAGGCACTGCCGGCCGACTGGGACGCCCCGGTCGCCGACGATCAGCGCCTGCTCGGCCCGGCCAACCCGTGGATCCCAACGCGCGTCGCGTTGATTTCACCTTCGCTACGCCACTACCTGCAATGTGGCGAGGAATGCCTCGAGCGCGCCAACGGTCCAGTCTCGGCGATCAGCGCCCCCCGGGTGATCATCCTCAGCCAGGCCCACGCCGACGTGCTGACCGACTGGCTCGACCGCCACGCCGCCGCGCCGAGCACGACGGCCGAAATCCACATCCTGAGCACGCACGAGGACGACGAGACGATTGCCCGTCGCCTGCGTCGCCTCTGCGGCCGCACCGACGAGGACTGGCGTCACGGAGTGTTCATGGAGATCAGCGGGCTGGGTGTATTGATCCGGGGGGCGGCCGGCATCGGCAAGAGCGAGGTGGCACTCGAGCTGCTCAGCCGCGGGCATCGGCTGGTGGCGGACGACGCCCCCTGTTTCATGGCCCACGGCGAGGAAGTGACCGGCTCCTGCCCCGATCGCCTGTTCGGCCTGCTGGAGGTGCGTGGCATCGGCATCGTGGATATCGGCGAGCTGTTCGGCAGCAACGCGCTCAAGGCACGCAAGTACCTGCGCCTGATCGTCGACCTATACCCCGCCGATGCCGGCCGGCGCATCGGCGCCGACGAACGGTTGTTCGGCGACCGGGGCAACGAGCGGGTCGCCGGACAAAGCATCCCGGTGTGGCGGCTGCCGGTGGCCCCGGGTCGCAACCTCGCCGTGCTGCTGGAGACGATCGTGCGCCAGCGCAACCTCGAACGCCAACGTGGCGGCCAGCCGACCAGCCCGCGGATCGCCAAGCTGTTCGCCGGGGGCGTGATCCCCGCCCGGCCCGATGAAAAGCCGGAGCCCTGGTCATGAACCGTGCCGTGCCCCGGCTGATACTCGTGACGGGCCAGTCCGGTTCCGGCAAGTCCGTGGCACTGGCCGCGCTCGAGGACAGCGGCTTCTACTGCATCGACAACCTGCCGCCCGACCTGCTCGATCACCTGGCCGAGAGTTACCTCGAAGGCGGCATCGTCGCCCGCGGCATCGCGATCAGCATCGATGCCCGCGCCCCCGAAAAGTCGCTCGCGAACCTGCCCGACCGGATCGACCGCCTCAAGGAGCGTCTGCCGCAACTCGAGATCAGCAGCCTCTTCCTCGAGGCCGACCGGCAACGCCTGATCACCCGGTTTTCCGAGACCCGGCGGCGCCACCCGCTCTCCTACCAGATCGAGAACCTGGTCGAGGCGATCGCGCGCGAGGGACAGCTGTTGATGCCGATTCGCGCCTACGCGGACCTGGTCATCGACACCAGCCTGACCACGGTCCACCAGCTGCGCGAGGACGTGCGCTCTCGTCTGATCGGCGAGAAGGAGGCCGGGCCCCGAATCCTGATCCAGTCGTTCGGCTTCAAGTTCGGCATCCCGCTGGATTCGGACTTTCTCTTCGACGTGCGCTTTTTGCCCAACCCGCACTGGGACACCTCGCTCAGACCGCACAGCGGGCTCGACCAGGCCGTGGTGGAATACCTGGAGCAACACCCGGTCACCCACGAGACGCGCACCCGCATCGGTGAATTCCTCGCCCACATGCTCACCCAGGCAAGTCGCAGCGATCGCAGCTATCTGACCTGCTCGATCGGCTGCACGGGCGGCAAGCATCGCTCGGTCTACCTGGTCGAGCAGATCGCTCGCGACCTGCGACCGGCGTTCGCCAACCTGGTGGTTCGACACCGTGATCTCGGCAACCACTGAGGCCATGCGGTCAGCCGCCCTGCCCCGCGCCGGTTTTTCGGTATGATGCACGCTTTGCCGAGCGCGATTGAGGAATCACTCCCGCAATGACCGTCGGAATCCTGCTGATTTGTCACAACGATATCGGGGGCCAGTTGATCGAGACGGCCACCGACATGCTCGAACGTCTGCCCACCCGGCTCGAGCACCTCGACGTGCGTCAGGACGACGACCCGATCGACCTGCTGAATGCCGCGCGTCGCCGCGTCACCGACCTCGACAGCGGCGAGGGGGTGCTGGTGATGACCGACATGTACGGCTCGACACCGTCGAACATCGCCCACCGGCTGCTGGACCAGCACGAGGTGCAGGTGCTCTCGGGCGTGAACCTTCCCATGCTCGTCCGCGCCCTGAACTATCCGCGCCTGCCGCTCGACGAGATGACGGCGAAGGCCTGCAGCGGCGGGCGCGAGGGCATCATCCAGGAAGGAGCGACCGACCGGCCATGAGCGAGAGCGATCCGACCGCAATCACGCGGGATCTGACCCTGCGCAACCGCCGGGGCCTGCACGCCCGGGCCGCGGCCCGATTTGCCGCCACGGCCGAGCAGTTCGAGAGCGACGTCGAGGTCGAATTCAACGACCGTCGCGTCAACGGCAAGTCCATCATGGGCCTGATGATGCTGGCCGCCGCCTGTGGCAAGACGATCACCGTCACCGCCACCGGCGACGATGCCGCCCGGGCCATCGAGGGCATCGCCGACCTGGTCGATGCCCGTTTCCACGAATCCGAATGACAGAGCACGGAGTAAAACATGCAGCGTAGAGGCAACTCAGCGAAAGACGGCTACGTCGGGATCGACAACGATCGCGACGGGGGCATGACGTTCCACGGTCGCCTGGTGCTCGACGCACGCGTCTTCGGCCTGATCCCGGAAGACGAGACCTGCGAGGGCTGGGAACTTGGCCGCCTGCAGGGCCTGGCCGACCGCGTCAATGCCGAATGGGACAAGCACGGCGGCGGCATCCCGAGCCTGCTGCCCGACGACCTGCGAAAGCGCCACGCCGAAATCTACGAGCGTCAGATGCAAAAGGCCCACGAAGCGGGCTGGGATCCGGACGCCAATCTCGAAGACGAGCAGTAAAACGACCGGGTTCCCGTCGCCCGCGACGGCCCCATAAATGTCAAAAGGCCGCCGGAATCCATGATTCCGGCGGCCTTTTTGCGTCTTGCGCGCCCACCCCGCGAGGGGGCGGGATCGGCGCGATCAGCCCGCCATGCGGGCCAGAACGCGTTCGGCGGCGGCGATGGTGGCGTCGATCTCCGCCTCGCCGTGGGCCATCGAGACAAACCCGGCCTCGAAGGAGGACGGCGCGAAGTAGACCCCCTCGTCGAGCATGCCGTGGAAGAAGGTCTTGAAGGCCTCCTTGTCACAGGCGGTCGCGTCGTTGAAGTTGGCCACGCGGTCCTTGTCGGTGAAGAACAGGCCGAACATGCCGCCGACGTTCTGGGTGATCATCGGAATGCCGTGCTCCCTGGCCGCCGCGGACAGGCCATCGCAGAGCGCCTGGGTGCGACGCGCGAGCACGTCGAAGAACCCGGGCACGCGGATCAGCTCGAGCGTCTTCACGCCCGCGGCCATCGCCATCGGGTTCCCCGAGAGCGTGCCGGCGTGATAGACCGGCCCCATCGGCGAGATCATCTCCATGATCTCGCGGCGACCACCGAAGGCGCCCACCGGCATGCCGCCGCCGATCACCTTGCCCATCGTGGTCAGGTCCGGCTTGATGCCGTAATGCGCTTGCGCCCCGCCCAACGCGACGCGGAACCCGGTCATCACCTCGTCGAAGATCAGCACGGCACCGTAGTCGTCGCAGACCTGGCGCAGGCCCTCGAGGAAGCCCGGCTCCGGCGGGATGCAGTTCATGTTGCCGACCACCGGCTCGACGATGATCGCGGCGACCTCGTCACCCACTTCCTCGAAGACCTTCTTCACCTGGTCGAGGTTGTTGTACTCGACCGTGGTGGTCAGGTCGGCGAACGCCTTCGGCACGCCCGGCGAGCTCGGCACGCCATGGGTGAGCGCCCCGGAGCCGGCCTCGACCAGCAGCGAATCGGAATGGCCGTGGTAGTTGCCCTGGAACTTGACGATGCGGTCGCGGCCGGTAAAGCCGCGCGCGAGGCGAATGGCGCTCATGGTCGCCTCGGTGCCCGAGGACGTCAGGCGCACCATGTCCATCGACGGCACCAGCTCGCAGAGCAGATCGGCCATGCGCGTCTCGCTGACCGTCGGCGCCCCGAACGACAGGCCGCTCTTGGCCGCCTCGCGGACCGCGTCGATCACCTCGGGATGCGCGTGACCCAGGATCATCGGCCCCCAGGAACCGACGTAGTCGATGTAGGCCTGGTCGTGCTCGTCGAAAAAGCGTGCGCCCTCGGCGCGCTTGACGAAGACGGGATCGCCGCCGACCGAACCGAAGGCACGCACCGGCGAATTCACCCCACCGGGGATGTGGGCCTGGGCGCGTTCGAACAGCTCGTGGTTGGATGCGGTCATCTGGGGATTCTCCGGATCGTGATGAGTTCTTGAAACCTAGGAAATGGGGACACGGCGTTTGCGGGTGTCGGATCAGGCCGCCACCATGGCCCGCGTCAGCGACTCGGCGGCGGTGCGGATATCGGAGGCGGCAAACACCTCGCTGATTACCGCGATCATGTCGGGGCGATGCACCATCAAGTCCGCCACGTTGCTCGCCGTGATGCCGCCGATGCCACACACGGGGCGGCCGAGGGTCTCCCGGGCCCAGCCGAGTACGTCGGCGGGCGCCCCGGGGGCATGCGGCTTGGTCGGCGACGGGAACATGGCCCCGAAGGCCAGGTAGTCGGCCCCTTCCGCCGCGGCACGCTCGGCCCGAAGCCGGTCAGCATAGCAAGACACGCCGATGATCGCATCGAGCCCGGCGGCCTCGAAACGCGCCCGCGTGTCCATCAGCGCGTCGTCGTCACGCCCGAGGTGCACGCCGTCGGCCCCGACCTCGATCGCCAGGGACACGTCGTCGTTGACGATGAACACCCGGCCGTGACGACGACACAGCTCGGCAAGCGCCGCGGCCTCGTCTCGGCGTCGAGCGACCTCATCGCTCTTGTCGCGGTACTGGACGATGCGCGCCCCGCCCTCGATCGCCTCGGCCACCGCGCTGACGAGCGCCTCGCGCTGGAACCGGGTGGTGTCGGTGATCACGTACAGTCCGCTCAGGTCGTCACGGCTCATCGTTCATCCCGTGTGTGGTTGATTTGCTGCTCCGCCAGCCGCCTGGCCCCGGTGATTCCCAGTTCCCCGTCGGCGACCACCCACAGCGGCAAACGGCCCAGCATGGTCGCAAACCGGCCCTTGTCGAGAAAGCCCTCGAGCGTGTACTCGCGCAGAAACGGCAGGACATGCCCCACCAACCCGCCGGCGATGAACACCCCGCCCGTCGGCAAGGCCTTGAGGGCGATATTGCCGGCCTCCGCGCCGAGGATGCGCGCGAACAACCGACAGGCGATCACCGCGCACTCATCCGACCCGTCGCGTGCCCAGGCCGTGATCCGGGCATTGGGATCGGCGGCGGCCGCGAGCTGCTCGTCGGCATCCGTGGCGCAGCGCCCCAACTGGGCGTGACGGGCGAAGGCGTACAGCGACGAAAACCCATCCCCGCTGAGGATGCGCTCGTAGCTGACGTGCCCACCGAAACGCCCGCGCAGATAGGCCAACAGCGCGGTCTCGCGCTCGTCATTGGGGGCAAAGTCACAGTGCCCGCCCTCGCTGGGCATGGGGTGATGACGACTGCCGTCATGGAAGAACAGGGCCTCGCCCAGGCCGGTGCCCGGTGCGATCACGGCGGCATGGCCCTGTGCATGGCCGTGGGCATCCCCGATCGCGGCTTCCGGGTTGAGGTTGACGCGCGTGTCGACCGGGCTGGCGAGCGCACCCAGCCCGACGGCAATCAGGTCATTGACCAACCGCACGGGACAGCCACCCAGCTGCTCGCCGATGGCCGCAGCGGAAAGGGTCCAGGGCAGATTGGTCGCCCGCACACGCGCCTCGGCCCCCTCACCATCGACGGGCCCGGCCACACCGAACGCCGCGGCCTCGATGGTCCGCCCTTGCGCCCCCCTCCGTTGGCCGGCGAGGTCGAGAAAGGCCGCAAGCAGGGTGGCGAAATCCGCGTGGTCACGACTGGGCAGCGTGCGCACGAAGCACGCCGTTGCCGCCCCGGGCTCGAACAACGCCAGGCGCGCCCGTGTGCCGCCGATATCTCCGGCCAGGATCATCCGGTTCATTCCTTCGCCTCCCTCTGCATCCCGGCACCGCCGGCCGCCCCGGCCTGCCCGGCGGCATCCGCGGTCAACAGGTAATCCAGCGCCTTGCCCACCCAGTGGGCGACGGCCCGTGGCGACCGGCGGTAGAACGCCTGCCAGGCATCCGCCCTCGCGTCGTCGTAACGACCGGCATCGTCGGGGTGCTCGGCCATCCAGGCCAGCCGCACGGCGTGGCCGATCACCACGTCGAGCACCAGCGGTTCCTCGATCACCAGATCCTCGCCGGCCGTCAGGATCTCGATCAACGCGACGATCGCCTCGACCGTCAGCTCGCGGTACTCGGGCGCCTCGATCCGGTTGAGTCGATGCTCGACGGCCAGCGCGAAATTGTGTTCCCTCGCCGTCGACTGCCCCCGGTAGACCTGGCTGTCTAGGACGTTGCGCGAATCGTAGCGGTTGCCGATCACCAGCGCCGGGACGTGGCCCAACAATTCCCAGACCCCCTCGTAGAACCGTTCCGGCAAGCGACTCATCGCTCCGCCGATCTGGCGCTGGTGATACCAGTCGACCCCGCGTTCATTGGCTTCGCCCACGTCGTGCGCGAGCGGCCGGTCGACCAGCGGCGGGCACGGCGTCTCGCCCGACGGCGAATCGCTCGCCACACCGCCACCATCGCGTCGATGCAA
Organism: Guyparkeria sp. SB14A; assembly: GCF_005096345.1. Taxonomy (NCBI): domain Bacteria; kingdom Pseudomonadati; phylum Pseudomonadota; class Gammaproteobacteria; order Chromatiales; family Thioalkalibacteraceae; genus Guyparkeria; species Guyparkeria sp. SB14A. Next base: position 65,565 of record NZ_SWAW01000008.1, read on the forward strand.
CGCCTCGAGCCGTTCGGGCCGATCACGCCAGTCGATCGCCTCGCGCAGCCGCTGCCGCAATTCCTGTGGTGCCATGGACACGAGCTCGTCCAGCGCCTGCGCCGGTGAGGTGCCGGACTCACGCGCCCGCAAGGCGACCAGGATCTGCAGCAACGGCCCCGTGCGCAGCGTGAGCACGTGATCAAACAGCTCCGGCGAGGCCCGCAGCCAGGCCCCCAGGTGGATGACCAGTTCCTGCGTCAAGGCCCGTTCACGGGCATCGTCACCGCAGTAGGCGTGGATCCGGCGCAGGATCTCGCGGTTGGAAATCGGCGCGTCGATCACCGCCCGTCGGCTGTAGGAACGCCCCACGGCCACGCGCTTTTGTCGCACCACGAGATCCATGAGGGCCACCTCGAGAAACCCGTCGACCACCCCGACGAGATCGGCGGCCAGTCGCATCACGCGCCACGCCGCCACGCGTTGGGCCAGGCGCAACAGCGCCATGCCGTGCGCGTGCCAGTCACCCACCCGGCCATCGATATCGGCAAACCGCCGCTCGGACGACACATCGGCGGCGCGCAGCCAACGGAGCAAGGCGAGCCGCTCGTCGAGCGCGACGGCCTCGCCGAAGGCGGCCGTCAGCGCATCGACCGACGGCGATTCGCCCAGCGACGCGGCCAGACCGTCGACGTCGCCCCCCCACTCCCAGCGGCCGGGAACGAACGGCTCGGCCGGCCGAGCCGGCGGCAGCTCGCCAGGCAACACCCACCGTGACGCGGACTCGACCAGGGTATCCAGGTGAGCGAGCGTCACCGGCATCCCGTCCAACGCCCCGTTCTCCAGTTCGCGGCAGAAGGACAGCACGGCCTCGCCTCCCGCACCATCGAGCATCCACTCGTCCACCGGGATCACCCAGATCGGGTGGCTTGCCCCATTCGCGTGCCGGGCAAGGTAGGCCAGGCTGGTCCGGATCTCGTGGACCAGCAACTCGGCATCCCGGCCGAGCAGGAAGGTGTCGCTATCGAACAGCGCCGGCAGCACGGCGGTCTCGCCACGGTCGGTTGCGACGACCCGGGCCGCCGACAGACCCAGCAGGCGCCGGGCCGGACGGCCGGTCAGCGCCAGGTGGCCATTGGCCCCGAACGAGGCAAGGCGCTCGACCAGGGTGTCGGCGGTGATCACCGACGTGCGTTGCCGGCCCTCACGCGTCACATGGCTCACGCCCGCCGCCGCGAGTCGATCGGCGACCGTCTCGGTCCGTGCCAGCAGCGCCACGCCGATCTCCTGCGTGGTCGGTCGCTCGGCACCACGATGCCGCCCGATCGGGTCGATGTCCGCCGGGCGGATGCACCCGGCAAGCAGCAACCGCCCGACCACCCACAGGCTCTGTGCCCAGACGAGTGGTCGGTTCTCGTTTGCCAATCGGTTGACCGAACCGGGCCGCTTCCGCTCGGCCTCGATGGAATCGGCCGGCACGAAGTAGAGCTCGGGCAACACCGGGGCCCCGCCCTCGCAGACCGCCACGGACTCGATCTGGCGGTGGACGGCCCGGGCCGACGCCAGGTCGCCGGCGAAACAGGCGTTGATCAACCGGTAGGTGAAAAACAGCGGCCACTCGCACTCGATGCGGGCGAATGCCTCGAGCTCCTCCGGCTCGTAATGCAGCTTGGATTCGTCCTCGATCGCCGTCTGATGGCCGTCGCGCAGAAAGCGCTTGTAGCCGTAGCATCCCGCCAGGCGGGTGTCGATGCGCTCGATCACCTCGGCGGCCTTCTCACCGGCGGCAAAGGCGGGAAAGCCGGTCACGGCGAGCAAGGCCGAGTCGATTTCCTTGGAGGCCGACTCGCGGGGCAGGATCGAGTCCAGACACTGCCTCACCCGGGCGATGTCGTCCGGCACGACCAGCAACCGGCTACGCGCATCGCCATTGGCGCCGAACAGGTCGAAGCCGTCGGCGGCCTCCAGCGCGGCCAGCACCAGGCCGAGCGAACTGGCGTTGAGTTCCCGTACGCCGTGGTTGATCTTGTTGCCGCGTTCCCAGATGCCGTAATCGGGCACCACGTAGGCGCGCGAGAGGTACCAGACCAGGTTCTGGACGAAATCGACCTCGTCGCGTCCCTGCACGATGGTCAGACCGGAGGCGGTCATCTGCACCAGCATCAACAGGTACAGCGAGGTGGCGTCCAGTTGCAGGTGCCCCCAGTCCTCGTCACCCACCACGGCCTCGCCGGTCGCCGTGTCGTACTTGGCATGCAGCGCATCGATGGGGTCGAGGCTTGCCTTGAATCGCTCGACCCGATCGGCCTGCCGCATCATGGCCATCAGCAGGCCGCGCATGTTGCGCACCACCGCCTGCTCCAGCTCGAAGGCACGCGACGTCTCACCGGCACGCCGGCAGGCGATGCCCAGTGTCCAGGGGCCGAGGATGCTGTAGACGTTGTCCCGTACCCAGGCATCGGTGTAGTCGCCGTGGGCGGTCACCGCGGTGCTCGCGGGCAGGAGGCCCGAGATCGGGTGCTGGCGATCGAGGATGTGACGACGGACCTCGACGAACAGCGCATCGAGCGACACGCCGTCCTCGGCAGGTGAACTGGGCAGGGCGTGACCGGACGTCATGCGATACACCGGGTGGTCGTTATGGACAGGCCGGGAAACGCATCCAGTATGGCCGCGTTCACGACGACCGGCCAGCGCTCGACAACATCGGCGTCAGTGACGGGTGGACTCGGGCGGCTCGACGCTGTCGCTGGTGAGCAGCTGCTCGACGTCGACCCGATCGAAGCGATACAGGCTGCCGCAGAAGTCGCAACGGATCTCGATGACGTCCGGCGTTTCCTCGCTGTCCAGCGTGGCCTCGAGTTCCTTGCGGCCGAGACTGGTCAGCATCTGGCCGACGCCCTCGCGAGTGCAACCGCAGTTGAACGCCACGCGGGCCACGTCGTGGATGCGCAGCGCCTCCTGGTGGAACAGCCGGTGCAGCAACTCCGGTGCCGAGACCTGTCGCATCTCGCGACGTCCCTGGTCACCGAGCAGGGTGTCCACGAGCTTGCCGACATGCTCGAACCCGCGGGCCGCCGCGCCGGCCGTCGGCACGATCCCGCCGGTCTCGGGCATCTGCTGGATCAGCATGCCGGCGGTCACCTCGTCATCCGCGGCCAGGACCAGCCGGGTGGGGAGTTGCTCGGACTGCTGGAAATAACCCTCGATGGCGTTTTCCAGGCCGGCGCCCGCGATCGGAACCAGCGACTGATAGCGCGCGCCGTCCTCGGGTTCGATCGTCAGCACCAGCTGACCGCGGCCCAGTTGCTCCTCGAGGTGATCGCCCGCCTCGGCGAGGCGCTCGTCGTCCCACTTGGCCATGCAGCGAAAGCGCCGGTCGGAGGTGACCTGCACCACCAGCAGGCTGATCGGGCCGCGGCCGGCAAACTGGAGCACCAGCCGCCCCTCGAACTTGAGGCTGGCCACCATCAGCACGGCCCCGGCCACCGCCTGGCCGAGCAGGCTGGCCACCGCCGGCGGGTAATCGTGGTTCTCGATCGCCGCCTGCCAGGTGGTCTCCAGGCGCAGCGAGACGCCCCGCACCCGCCCGTCCTCGAAGGAAAAGCGGAACAGCTCGTCGCCCTGCGGCAAACGCTGCCAGTCGATCGATTCGGCCTTGCCGGTCATTTCGCTCATGAGACTCTCCGGTTGGCGTGCGTCGGCTCAGTCGCCGTCCAGGCGGCGCTTGAGCACCTCGTTGACCGCCTGCGGGTTGGCCTTGCCCTTGGCGGCCTTCATCACCTGGCCGACGAAGAAGCCGAACAGCTTGTCCTTGCCGCCGCGGTAGGCCTCGACCTGGCCGGGGTTGGCGGCGATCACCTCGTCGACCATCGCCTCGATCGCGCCGGTGTCGGAGATCTGCTTCAAGCCGCGCGCCTCGATGATCGCGTCGACCGAGCCGCCCTCCTCGGCCAGGGCCTCGAAGACCTCGCGCCCGAGCTTGTTCGAGAGGGTGCCGTCGCCGATCCGCTCGAGCAGGTCGGCCAGCTTGTCGGCCGGGACCGGGCAGTCGCCGATCTCGAGCTCGAGGCGGTTGAGCAGTGCGGCGACCTCGCCCATCACCCAGTTCGCGGCCAGCTTGGGATCGGCACCGTCGCGCGCAATCACCGCCTCGAAGTACTCGGCGGTCGCACGGCTGGCGGTCAGCACGCCGGCGTCGTAGGCACTCAGGCCGTACTCGGACTGGTAGCGGCCGGCCTTGGCGTCCGGCAGCTCGGGCAGCTGGGCGCGCCAGGACTCGATCGTCGCCTCGTCCAGCACCACCGGCAGCAGGTCCGGACAGGGGAAGTAGCGGTAGTCGTCCGCGTCTTCCTTGGTGCGCATCAGGCGGGTCTCGTCGCGGTCCGGATCGTACAGGCGCGTGCACTGGACCACCTCGCCGCCGGTCTCCAGCAGGTCCACCTGGCGCTCGATCTCGAACTCGATCGCCCGCTGCAGGAAACGGAAGGAGTTGACGTTCTTGATCTCCGCGCGGGTGCCGAAGGCCGTCTCGCCCTCGGGGCGCACCGAGACGTTGGCATCGACGCGGAACGAGCCTTCCTGCATGTTGCCGTCGCAGATACCCAGGTACTGCACGATCGCGTGGATCTTGCGGGCGTAGGCGACCGCCTGCTCGGGGGTGCGCATGTCCGGCTCGGAGACGATCTCGATCAGCGGGGTGCCGGCCCGGTTGAGATCGATGCCGGTCATGCCGTGGAAATCCTCGTGCAGCGACTTGCCGGCGTCTTCCTCGAGGTGGGCGCGGGTGACGTTGATGGTGTGCTCGCGCGCCTGCTTGCCCTCGCCGGTGGTGACCGTCACCTGGCCGCCGACGACGATTGGCCGGGCCAGCTGCGTGGTCTGGTAACCCTTGGGCAGGTCCGGGTAGAAGTAGTTCTTGCGGTCGAAGCTCGAGACGCGCGAGATCTCGGCGTCGATGGCCAGGCCGAACAGCGAGGCCATGCGGACCGCGCCCTCGTTGAGCACGGGCAGAACGCCCGGCAGCCCGAGGTCGACGGCGCAGGCCTGGGCGTTGGGCTCGGCGCCGAAGGCGGTCGACGCGCCGGAGAAGATCTTGGAACGGGTGGCCAGCTGGGCGTGGATTTCCAGCCCGATGACCGCTTCCCAGCCCGAAGGGATGACGTAGTCAGACATGTCGTTTTCTGCCCTTCGCTTAGTGGTTGGAGGAATCGCCGCCCAGCGTCGGCATGCGGGTGTGCCAATCGACACGCTGCTGGTACTGGTGGGCGACGTTGAGCAGGCGCGCCTCGTCGAAGTGACGGCCGATCAGTTGCAGACCGACCGGGCGCCCCGCGACGAAACCGGCGGGCACCGACATGCCCGGCAGTCCGGCCAGGTTCACCGGAATGGTGAAGATGTCCTCGAGGTACATCTTGGCCGGGTCGTCGCTGTGCGCGCCGCGGTCGAATGCCGGGGTGGGCGTGACCGGCCCGGCGATGACGTCGCACTGTTCGAAGGCACGCTGGAAGTGATCGGTCACCAGGCGGCGGGCCTTCTGCGCGCGGCGGTAGAAGGCGTCGTAGTAGCCGGCGGACAGCGCGTAGGTGCCCACCAGGATGCGGCGCTTGACCTCCGCGCCGAAGCCCTCGGAGCGGCTGCGCTCGTAGAGATCCTGCAGGTCCTTCGGATCCTCGCAGCGATAGCCGAAGCGCACGCCGTCGAAGCGCGACAGGTTCGAGGAGGCCTCGGCCGGGGCGAGCAGGTAGTAGGCGGCCAGCGCGATGTCGGCGTCCGGCAGGTCGATCTCGACCGTTTCGGCACCGGCGGCGCGCAGCTCGTCGATCGCCGCCGTCACGGCGTCACCCACGGCCGGGTCGAGCGCCTCGGAGAACCATTGCCTGGGGATGCCGACGCGCAGGCCGGCGATCGAGTCGTTCAACGTGGCGGCGTAGTCGGGCACCTCGCGGTCGGCGGAGGTCGAATCCCGCTCGTCGAACCCGGCCATCTCGCCGAGCACCGTGGCGCAATCCTCGGCGGACTTCGCGATCACCCCGCCCTGATCGAAGCTCGAGGCGTAGGCGATCATCCCGTAACGCGAGACGCGGCCGTAGGTGGGCTTGATACCGGTCACGCCGCAGAAGGCGGCCGGCTGGCGGATCGAGCCGCCCGTGTCGGTGCCGGTGGCGAACGGCACCAGCCGCGCGGCGACGGCCGCGGCCGACCCACCCGACGAGCCACCCGGTACCGCGTTCGTGTCCCAGGGGTTGGCGACCGCGCCGAAGTGACTGTTCTCGTTGGACGAGCCCATGGCGAACTCGTCCATGTTCGCCTTGCCCAGCAGCACGGCACCGCTCCGGGTCAGGCGTTCGTGGACGGTCGAGTCGTAGGGCGCGACCCAGTCGGCCAGCATGCGCGAACCGCAGGTGGTGCGCGTGCCCTTGGCACAGAAGATGTCCTTGTGCACGTAGGGGATACCGGCCAGGCGACCGGTCTCCGAGGCGGGCTCGACCGGCTCGGCCCGACTGACCAGGCTATTGAGCGACGGATCGATCGTCTCGATGCGTGCGGCGAATGCCGCGGACAGGTCGGCGGCGGTGTACTCGCCGGCGGCCAGTCCCGCGCGCAACTCGGCGATCGAGGCATTGATCAGGGCGGCATCCCCGCCACGATGCGGAATATCACTGGTGGACACGAAAACTAATCCCCTTGCAGGCAATGTGGGTCGTTGTCGGCATACATGACGACCGGGCCGGGCGCGGCCGGCCGGGTTCGACTCATTCGATGACCTTGGGCACCAAAAACAGGCCGTTTTCCTGTGCCGGGGCGGCGGCCATCAGGGTCTCGCGGTCGTCGGTCTCGGTGACCTCGTCGGGGCGCAGCCGCTGCACTTGGTCGAGCGGATGGGCCATCGGCTCGAGGTCGTTCAGCCTCGGGTCGTCAAGGCGGTCGGCCTGCTCGAGGATCCCGTTGATATCCGAGCGCAGCGCCTCGGCCCAGTCCGGCTCGACGGCGATCCGGGCGAGGTGCGCCACCGCTTGCAGTTGATCGTTGGTCAACGACATGGTCGTCATCCCTCAAGGAACGTGATTGGCGTGTAACGTGAAATTGGTGAGATTGGCACGTAACGTGGCTTGACGTATCCGCCCCCACCCGGCCGCGCGGCCGTTCGCCAAGGCATTCGCCCGACGGCGATGGGAACCCGCCGGCGGGTCGCCTGTCGAAAGGCGCGTGCCGGCGGGTGGAAATCCGGCGCGAAGCCTACCACAGCCGCGCCTGCCTGCCGAGTTCGGCACTTGCCTGAAAGCGCGCATGTTGCTACCGTAACCGCTTATTTTTCGCGGCTCATCGCGGTCGGTCGACGGACCGATACCGAGGGAGGTTGCCTGCCGGCCAGGCAGGTCCATCGCGCCGCGCGAACGGGAAAGGACTCAGGCGCTGCCGTCTCGCCGCGGCAGCGCGCTCACGAACCGCTCCCCGGTTCGACCACATAACAATAGACATCATTCGGTTATATCCCCCATGTTCAAAGGCTTCCGCGGCATCTTCTCCACCGACCTGTCCATCGACCTGGGCACGGCAAACACCCTGATCTACGTGTCCGGCAAGGGCATCGTCCTCGACGAGCCCTCGGTGGTCGCCCTGCGGAACGATGGCGGTCAGACCGTGATCCAGGCCTACGGCAACGAGGCCAAGCAGATGGTCGGCCGCACGCCGAAGTCGATTCACGCCGTGCGCCCCCTGCGCGACGGGGTGATCGCCGACTTCCACGTCACCGAGAAGATGCTGCAGCACTTCATCAAGAAGGTGCACTCCTCGCACTGGTTCCGCCCCAGCCCGCGCGTGCTGGTCTGCGTGCCGGTGGGCGCGACCCAGGTCGAGCGCCGCGCGATCCGCGAATCCGTGCTTTCGGCCGGCGCCCGCCGCGCCTTCATCATCGAGGAACCGATGGCCGCGGCGATCGGCGCCGGGGTCGACGTCGACGAGCCGCGCGGCTCGATGGTCGTCGACATTGGTGGCGGTACCTCCGAGGTGGGCGTCATCTCGCTTGACGGCATCGTCTACTCCTCCTCCGTACGCATCGGTGGCGACAAGTTCGACGAATCCATCATCGCCTTCGTCCGTCGCCACTACGGCATCCTGATCGGCGAGGCGACCGCCGAGCGGATCAAGAAGGAAATCGGCTCGGCCTACCCGGGCAAGGAACTGCGCGAGATCGACGTCAAGGGCCGCAACCTGGCCGAGGGCGTGCCGCGCAGCTTCACCCTCAACTCCAACGAGATCCTCGAGGCGCTGCAAGAGCCGCTGTTCGGCATCGTCCAGGCCGTGCGCGCCGCCCTCGAGCAGACGCCGCCGGAACTGGGTGCCGACATCGCCGAGCGCGGCATCGTGCTGACCGGTGGCGGGGCCCTGCTGCGGGATCTCGACAAGCTGATCATGGAAGAGACCGGTCTGCCGGTGGTGGTCGCCGAGAACCCGCTCACCTGCGTGGCGCGCGGCGGCGGCAAGGTGCTCGAGCTGATCGACCAGCGCAACAACACCCTCTTCGCTGACGAGTAACGGCGCCGGTCATGGCGCTTTTCGATTCCCACCGCCCCGGACTCAACCTGCTCCTGGTGCTGGTGGTGGTATCGATCGCCCTGATGAGCCTCGACCGGATCGGCACCCGCTGGGTCGGTCAGCTCGATCAGGGGCTGGGCGGGGCGACCGACGGCATCATCAAGACCATCCACCAGCCGGTGGTCATGGCCCGCGGCATCGGGCAATGGTTCGTGGAACGCCGCGAGCTGCACGCCGAGGTCGAGCGCCTGCGCGAGGAGAACACGCTGCTACGCGGCCAGATGCAGCAGTTCGTGGCCCTGCAACGCGAGGTAGACGAGCTCCGCGCCATGCTCGACGGCGAGGCGAGCACGATTCCGGGCGTACTGCTCGCCCGGCGCATCGGTCACCCGCCCAGCCTGCGGGGCAATCTCTTCACCATCGGACGCGGCTTTGGCGATGACGTGCGCCCCGGCGACCCGGTCATCGACGCCCACGGGGTGGTCGGCCAGATCCTGCGCAGTACGCGCTTTGGGGCGACCGTCATCCAGCTGACCTCTCGCGACCACATGCTCTCGGTCATCCTCGGCGATACCGGCCGCAGTGCCCTGCTCCGGGGCACCGGCGACCGGCAACTGGTCGTTGAACGCGTGCCCGAGCGCACCGCGATCGAACCGGGCGACCTGCTGACCACCTCCGGCATCGACACCGCCTTCCCGCGCGGCTACCCGGTCGCCCGCGTGTCCACCATCGAGATGGACGAGGCCCAGGGCTTCATCCGGCTGATTGCCGAACCGGTCGCCGACCTCGAACGTCTCGATCACGTGCTGGTGATTACCGAGCCCCCGGATGCCCCGGATGCCTCGCCCAAGGCAGGCGGAACACCCGGGGAGACTCTCGAGCGCCCGGCCGTCGCGCCGGCACCAGACGAGTCCGCCACGACGGCTACGGGGGAGAGCGATGACGACTAGCTGGTTCGCGATTCTCCTGACGAGCATTGCGGCGCTGGCACTGACCCTGCTGCCGCTGCCGGCGGCCGTGCAGGTGCACAACCCGCAATGGCTGCTGCTCACGGTGATCTTCTGGTCGCTCTACCGCCCGGCTCAGGCCGGACTGATCTATGCCTGGATCGCCGGGCTGATGCTCGACGTGGCCACCAACGGGCTGCTGGGACTCAACGCCCTGCTGTTCACCCTGACGGTCTTCCTCGTCCTGTCCCTGCGACAACGCCTCAGCGTGGCCCCACTGCTCTCCCAGGCGCTGCTGATCGCGGCATTCACCCTGGTGTTCCTGATGGTGGCCCTGTGGGTCGAGGGCGTGGCCAACGATCTGGTCTCCATGGCCACCTACCTCTCGCGGGCGCTGAGCAACCTGGCGGCCTGGCCGGTGGTGTTCTTCCTGCTCAGCCGACTGGCACGCATCTCGGAGCGTTGACCCGGAGCTCGGGCCTCCTCGGGCCCGGGACCACGTCAGTCGAACAACAACACGCCCCAGACCACGGCGGCGATCACGATCGCCATCAACACGGCCGCCGAGCCGACGTCCTTGGCGCGTCCGGACAGCTTGTGCGGATCGTGTCCGATACGATCGACCACCGCCTCGATTCCGGTGTTGATCAGCTCGACCATCAGCACCTGCAGCACGACCGCGATCAGCAGCGCGCGCTCGAGCGCGGTGTCGCCGAGGAACCACGCCGCCGGCACGGCCCCCAGCGCCACCACGATCTCCTGACGGAACGCCTCCTCCTTGTGCCATGCCGCGCGTAACCCTTGCAGGGAATAGCGCAACGCAAACCACACGCGCCGGAGCCCGTAATTCTGTTCGGATGCCATCGGCCTCTCTCCGGCTTGGTATCGAGCCTGTCTTTCATCCGTGGCGGCCAGTCGGTGAAACGCACCGCCGCGGTCAGTCGGTCGCCTCGAGCATGCGCCCGTACTCGTCGGGGCTCATCCAGTCGGCCGGTTCGCCCTCCATGCGGATCTTGAGGATCCAGCCCTCGTCGAGCGGATCGTCGTTGATCAGTTCGGGACTGTCCTCGAGTGCCTCGTTGATCTCGAGCACCTCGCCATCGACCGGGCAAAGCACGTCCGATGCCGCCTTGACCGACTCGAGCGTGGCGCAAGGCGCGCCCTCGGAAACCGCCTGCCCGACGTCCGGCAGGTCGGCGAACACCACGTCGCCCAGCATCTCCTGACCCTGCTCGGTCACGCCCACGGTGATTACGTCGTCCTCGACGGTGTACCACTCGTGGGTTTCGCCGTAGCGCCGATCCTGCCGAATTTCCATGGGCGACTCCTTACATCAGGTTAAGCGGGTAAACAGGCCCGCGATTCTGGCACAAACCACGGCCCTTCTCGATTACCGGCCTCGCCACACCGCGGCATTTGCCGCACCGCATGGGCCACCTGCCACGGATTGCCTCCCTCGGACAACGACAAATCAATGGGTTATCGATGGCCCGGTTTCTGCAAACCAGAGGGGAACCAATCGTGACGTATAACGAACCATCGAGGGATGACCACCGCATGACCGTCTGCCGCCCCCTGCATCGACCCACCCTGCTGCGCGCCTCGATCCTCGCCGGCCTGATGACCACTTGCCAGGCCGCTGAGGCCGAGGGCCTGGAGACGATCCTGATCACCGCCGCCGAACCGCCGGCGATCGATGAACCGACCACCCTGACGGGCGAGGAAACCGCGCCCAGGGCCGACCTGGCCGAAACACTGCGCGAGATCAGCGGGGTGGAGGCCGGCAGGATGTCGGGGCACGGGCTCGATCCGATCATTCGCGGGCAACGGGAACACCAGCTCAATGTGCTCCTCGACGGCGCGGGCATCGCCAACGCCTGCCCCAACCGCATGGACCCGCCGACGAGCTTCGGCAATCTGGCCGGCTTTGATGCCGTCGAGGTACACAAGGGGGTGACCTCCCTCACCCGGGGCCCGGGCGGCAGCGGCGGCCGCATCGAGCTCACCCGCAACACCGTCGAGCGTGCCGCCGAGGCCGGCATGCAGTCACGCCTCGGTTTTGCCACCAGCAGCAACGGCCTGGCCGACCAGACCAGCGCGGACGTGCTACTCAGCGACGGCAACGCCTACGGCCGCGTGATCGGCCAGATCGGCAACGGCGAGAACTACGAGGACGGTGACGGCAACGAAGTGCCCTCGTCGTTCAAGCAGCGCAGCGGCACGATCATCGGCGGCTACCGCGTGTCGGAGGCGACCGGTATCGAGGTGTCCATCGATCGCAACCGGATGCTCGATACCCGCTACGCCGGTTCCGGCATGGATTCGGTGTTCGACAACGCCACCATCTATCGCCTCGACGGCCGTCTCGGCGATCTCGAGGGTCCGGTCGATGCCCTGCGGCTCGAGGTCTCGCGCGCGAATGTCGATCACCTGATGGACAACTACAGCCTGCGCGAGCTTACCGCCCCGATGCCCATGGAAGCGCCGGCCGAATCGCACACCACCACCGCGCGCCTGACCGCGTCTTCCCGCATCCACCAGGTCGAGCTCGATTACGGCCTCGATTTCCAGCGCGTCGAACAGGATGCCCAAGCGTTCAATGGGATGACCGACATGCTGATGTTCCGCCAATGGCCCGAAGGCCGGACCGACCAGATGGGTGCCTTTGTCGAAGGCGACTGGCAAGTGGATGCACGCAATGCGCTGCGCGCCGGCCTGCGGGTGGATCGTTTCGAGAGCGAGATCGATTCGCGCCTCGACAAGAGCATCGCGACGCACCCGATGGTGCCGATCGCCATCCGCGGGTCCGCCCGAGAGATGAAGAGCGACTCGGCGATCAGCGCCCTGCTCCGCTACCACCACACGTTCACCGGCAATCTCGCGGGGCACGTGGGGATCAGCCGGACCGCGGTCGCCCCGAACCTCACCCAGCGCTACCTCAGCACGCTGATGAACGGCAACCTCATGAAGGTGGGCAACCCGGACCTCGAACCCGAGATCCATCACCAGGTCGAGACCGGCCTGTCCTGGCAAGGCGAGCGGCTCGTTACCAACGCGAACCTGTACGTCGACCAGGTCGACAACTACATCCTGCAGGATCGGCAGATCGCGGGCCTGATGCCGATGACCACGAGTTTCCGCAACGTCGATGCGCGCCTTTACGGCGGCGAGCTCGACCTGAGCTACGCGGTGACCGACTGGTTGGCGACCCAGGCCCAGGTCAGCTACGTGCGTGGCCGCAACACCAGCGATTCCCGCGATTTGCCGCAGATCCCGCCGTTGTCGGGGAATCTCGGCCTGCACGCCGAGCGAGGCGCCCTCGACGGCGCCGTGGTCCTGCGCTGGGCCGCGCGCGCCGAGGCCCTCGATGAACAAAGCGGACTCGACACCTCCGAGACCGCCGGCTACGCCGTGCTCGACCTCACTGCCGGCTACGACATCCACCGCCACTGGCGCCTCGAGGCCGGCATCGACAACCTCTTCGACCGAACCTACGCCCAGCACGTCAACCGTGCCTACAGCGGCGTGTTCGGCGACCCGACCGCGCGCATCAACGAACCGGGCCGCACCGTCTGGGCGCGCCTGACCGCCACCTTCTGATCCCTTGCTCTCTCCAGACTGTCACGCCGCGGCGTGGCCTTGCGGCAGCCATGGGCTGCCGTTTTTTTGCTGCCGAGATCGCCCCGCGCACGCCGGCACCGCAAACGAAAAGCCCCGTGCCGGCATGCACCGACACGGGGCTGAGGGCCCGATGAGCCGCGCCGCTATTCGATGGCAAACTTCTTCAGGCGATAGAGAAACGTATCGCGACTGAGATGGAGCAGGCGCGCGGCGCGCGACTTGTTGCCACCGCTCTGGACCAGGGCCTGGCGCAGCAGGTCGCTCTCGACGGCCTCCAGGTCGACGCCGCCCTCGGGCAGCAGGAAACCGGGGGCGATCGGTCCGCCGTGCTCGCTCTGGGCCGCCGAGCGCATCGCCGGCGGCAATGCCTCGACGTCGACGACCCCACCCGGGTGGAAGATCACCAGCCGCTCGGCGAGCTGCTTGAGCTCCCGGACGTTGCCCGGCCAGCGGTAGCGCCGCAGCACGCCGGTGGCGCGCGCGGTCAGCCGCGGCAAGGCCACCCCGTTGCGGGCCGCGTTCTCCTCCAGAAAGCGGCCGAACAGCCAGTCGACGTCGCCCTGACGATCCCGCAGCGGCAACAGCTCGATCGGCACGCCCGCCAGGCGGAAGTACAGGTCGGCGCGGAACTCGCCTGCCTCGACCATGCCGGCGAGATCCCGATGAGTCGCCGCCACCACGCGCAGGTCGACCCGGCGCGTGCCGGTCTCGCCCACGGCGCGCGTCTCGCCGCTCTCCAGAAGCCGCAGCAGTTTGGCCTGCAACGCCAACGGCAACTCGCCCAACTCGTCGAGAAACAGCGTGCCGCCATCGGCCTGGTCGACCAGGCCCGGCTGGTCGGCGAGCGCCCCGGTGAACGCCCCACGCCGATGGCCAAACAGGGTCGATTCGGCCAGCTCGTCGGGAATGGTGGCGCAGTTGACCGTCACCAGCGGACGCGCGGCGCGCGGCGAGCCGGCGTGGATGGCCCGGGCCGCCAGTTCCTTGCCGGTGCCGGTCTCGCCGGTGATCAGCACCGTCGCCTCGGTCGCCGCGACCAGCCCGATGCTGCGCAGCGTGGACTCGAAACGTGGCGACTGGCTCTGCAATGCCTCAAGATAGGGGTTCGCGTTCATGACTTTGTGTCCGCAACGTGACTGGTTCGGGCGGTAGTCTACCGCCGCCAACCGTCATGATAAAGCAGGCTTTTGCCACCCACACCCGACTCAATCACCCGGAGATACGATGCCCGATTCGGTCACCGACAACCTCGAGTGCTACATCGTCGGCGGCGCCGTGCGCGATCGATTGCTCGGTCGCGAGGTCGTCGACCGCGACTGGGTCGTGGTGGGGGCCACGCCCGAGGCAATGCTCGAACGCGGGTTTCGCCAGGTCGGCGCCGATTTTCCCGTGTTCCTGCATCCCGAGACCGGTGAGGAGTACGCGCTGGCCCGCACCGAGCGCAAGCAGGGCCGGGGTTACCACGGCTTTGCCGTCCACGCCGCCCCCGAGGTCACGCTCGAGGACGATCTCGCGCGGCGGGATCTGACCATCAACGCGATGGCGATGCGGGAGGACGGCGAACTGGTGGACCCCTTCGGCGGTCAGGCCGATCTCGAGGCGCGCCGACTGCGCCACGTCGGCCCGGCCTTCGTCGAAGACCCGCTGCGCGTACTGCGCGTGGCGCGCTTCGCCGCGCAACTGGGCGCACACGGCTTCGAGGTCGACGGTGCCACCGCCGCGCTGATGCGGGAGATGAGCCACAGCGGCGAGCTTGCCGACCTGGTCCCGGAACGCGTCTGGGCCGAGACCGTCAAGGCCCTGGGCACCGAGCGGCCCTCGCGTTACTTCGCGGTGCTTCACGAGGTCGATGCCCTCGGCGCGACCTTCCCCGAGGTCGAGGCCCTGTTCGGCGTGCCACAGCCCGAGGAATACCACCCGGAGGTAGACACCGGCATCCACACCCTGCTGGTGCTGGATGCCGCCGCCGGGCTGAGCGACTCGGTCGCGGTGCGCTTCGCCGCCGTCTGCCACGACCTGGGAAAGGCCCTGACCCCGCGCGAGGAATGGCCGAGTCACATCGGCCACGAACGGCGTGGCATCCAGCCGACCCGGGCGCTCTGCGAACGCCTGCGCACCTCCAAGGCGGTCCGCGAACTGGCCATCACCGTCACCGCCCAGCACGGTCGCATCCATCGGGCCCTGGAGATGCGGGATGCCACGCTGGTGGACCTGCTCGACGAGCTCGACGCCCTGCGACGCCCGGAACGCTTCGACGACATCCTCACCGTCTGCCACGCCGACTCGCGCGGCAAACCGGGCAAGGAATCGGTCGACTACCCGGAGGGCGACTGGCTGCGCCGGGTGCGCGCCGCGGTCGCGGCCGTCTCGCCCCAGCCGTTGCTCGAACGGGGCATTCGCGGCAAGGCACTCGGCGAGGCCCTGAGGCGGGAACGCATCCGTGCGGTCGCTGCCTTGCGCGCGGCCCCGGAAGACGGCGACTCGACCTGAGTCACCAGGGGAAACTCTGCACGATTCGATGGCATCTCTGGCTCGCGGGTTTGTTCGCAATCAAGGCGCCGGACCGAAGGCGGGCTTATTGCCCGTCGAGGGACGGCAACGCCGAGTGCGGACAAACCCGCGAGCCCCGTCCGGGCGGGCCTCCAAGGGCCCCATCTGCGGCGTTGCAGCCCTTGTAAAGGGCGACGGCCCTTCTCGGCGGACTGCGCCTTGCATCTGGGCCCTTGGAGGTCCCGCAGAGACGTCATCGAATCGTGCAGAGTTTCCCTAGCTGTGATCTCTCAACAGGTTGTCCACGGAACCCATCCAATGGATGCTGAGTTTGCCGACCAAGCAATCCATGACAGGAGGGTCCCGTGGACATCCATCAGAATGCCGCGCTAACACCTCGAGGTCGAG
>NZ_SWAW01000090.1:0-254 GCF_005096345.1 Guyparkeria sp. SB14A
TGACGGCGATGTCATCGAGGTGGTGCCCACGGCGGAGGGTGAGCGGTGAACGGATTGCTTGCCGCGTTGTTCTCCCGCTCGCGCAGCGTACTGCTGGTCCTGCTGGCGCTGTTGGCCGCCGGCGGGAGGCCTACGTCCAGATCGCCAAGGAGGCCGCGCCCGACGTCGACGTACCGATCTTCTTCGTCACGGTCGCCTACCCGGGTATCTCGCCCGAGGACAGCGAGCGGTTGCTGGTCCGGCCGCTGGAACGC
>NZ_SWAW01000091.1:0-254 GCF_005096345.1 Guyparkeria sp. SB14A
GACCACATGGCCGTGGCGTAGACCGAGGCATCCAGCTGGTTTCGCTCGAGATAACCGACGTAGTCGGCCAGCTGCGCGACGTTCATGTAGCGCGGATTGAGCGCGGCGATCTCGAGTATCTCGCGGTGAACAGGCGCTGTTCGATCGCGGTGTGCCGCTCGACACGCACGGCCGAGGCCGGATCGTCGATCGGCAGGCGCGTGTCGATGACGTCCTCGAGCCGCCAGCGATCGTCACCCAGGCTCTCGGCGCGG
>NZ_SWAW01000092.1:0-253 GCF_005096345.1 Guyparkeria sp. SB14A
TGATTTCCGACGCGGTTAAGTGTGGTCGTGAGGGTGGTGCCGTTCCTGCGTTCAATTTAAGATATAAAGATGGCTCCCCTATGGTGACCGTCGGTGGGATTTTGCCGAGCAAGCAGAATAGGGCAGCGCCGAGGAGCTCGTGAAAAGCGAGCATTGGGACTATATTTCCGAGGCACTAATTGCAGCTCCGAACTTGACGTTGCTGGAAGTGGCGCACCTACAGAAGCTTCTTCCCTCAAGTGCTCCGATCACG
>NZ_SWAW01000093.1:0-253 GCF_005096345.1 Guyparkeria sp. SB14A
CCAAGAACTACGGCCGTGCGGTCTACGAGTGCCT
This sequence comes from Guyparkeria sp. SB14A, assembly GCF_005096345.1. Taxonomy (NCBI): domain Bacteria; kingdom Pseudomonadati; phylum Pseudomonadota; class Gammaproteobacteria; order Chromatiales; family Thioalkalibacteraceae; genus Guyparkeria; species Guyparkeria sp. SB14A. The sequence continues at coordinate 35 of NZ_SWAW01000093.1, forward strand.
CCGTGGTGGTCTCGACTTCACCAAGGACGACGAGAACATCAACTCTCAGCCGTTCATGCGCTGGCGTGACCGCTTCCTGTTCGTCCAGGAAGCACCCAGACTGCCGAGAACCAGACCGGCGAGCGCAAGGGTCACTACCTGAACGTCACCGCGCCGACCCCGGAAGAGATGTATAAGCGTGCCGAGTTCGCCAAGGAGATTGGCGCACCGATCATCATG
>NZ_SWAW01000094.1:0-253 GCF_005096345.1 Guyparkeria sp. SB14A
TCAGGCCGGCCGACTGCAGGTGGCGCGCGCACAGCTCGATCGTCTCGCCGGCACCGATCAGCAGCGCGGTCTTTTCCTCGAGCGAACCGAAGATCTGGCGCGCCAGGCTCACGGCGGCGAAGGCCACGACACGGGGGAGGCACCGATCTGCGTGTCGGTGCGCACCTGCTTGGCCACGGCGAAGGTGTTCTGGAACAGGCGACCCAGGATCGGGCCCAGGGCATTGGCGTCCTGCGCGAGCGTGAACGCGTCC
>NZ_SWAW01000095.1:0-253 GCF_005096345.1 Guyparkeria sp. SB14A
ATGCCCGCGAGGCGCATGCGCGCAACGAGTCGGTCGACCGTCTGAGCCAGCGCTATCGTGATTCGATCCGGCGCCGTGCCGATCGGGCCGAGCAGCAGGTAATGGATCAGCATGGCGCGGCCAAGGCGCGCGCGGGGGCGGAACAGGGGGAATGCAATGAGTCAGATCGGCGAAGGCAAGACAGGCATCGAGGGGCTGGGCCGCCTGCTCGGTACGGGCGAGGGCAAGGCCGGCCGGCTGGCCGCGGGTCTTG
>NZ_SWAW01000096.1:0-253 GCF_005096345.1 Guyparkeria sp. SB14A
CCGCCGGCGGTCACCGACGGCAGGTGGCCGCGAGGGAAAATCAGGGCAGTCGAGTCGCGGTGCTCGAGCCCGCCAAACCCCGACTCGTCGAGCGCGACCAAGAACAGGTACTCGTCGAACGGCGCGCGTCGAACAGCTCGATCTCGGTCTCGCAGATGCGCGCGACATCGCTGGCGATCCGGTCGAAGTCGGTTTCGGGTAAGGCGTTGGTGAACACCATCCGATGCAGCACGCCGCCGGCCGTGAACTGGCG
>NZ_SWAW01000097.1:0-252 GCF_005096345.1 Guyparkeria sp. SB14A
AGGCGACCGAGAGGCCGACAACGGTCAGCAAAAGGACGACGAACAGTAGGTGAAGGCGTCTCATGATCGCGGGCAGGGCTCCGGCGGCGGGTTAGCTTGGTTCAAGCGGTGGACGGGTTACGGGTGGCCCCGTCGCCGTCCGAGTCACTCGCAGCTTGGCTCACGGGTGTCCTTGACCGCCGAGTCCACCAGCACGTGACCGGCCAGGTGGTTGCGGCCGACCAGCAGTGGGTAGTTCCATTTTTCGCGGTT
>NZ_SWAW01000098.1:0-247 GCF_005096345.1 Guyparkeria sp. SB14A
GGCGGCCACGGCGTAGATGATCGACTCCTTGGAGTAGAAGCCCGAGGTGCCCGGGAAGCCGATCAGCGCCAGCGCCCCGATGAAGAAGGTGGCGAAGGTGATCGGCAGCGTCTTGGCCAGCCCCCCCATCTTGCGCATGTCCTGCTCGTGGTGCAGCGCGATGATCACCGAGCCGGCCGCCAGGAACAGCAGCGCCTTGAAGAAGGCGTGGGTCATCAGGTGGAACAGGGCCGGGCTGTAGGCCGAC
>NZ_SWAW01000099.1:0-247 GCF_005096345.1 Guyparkeria sp. SB14A
CTGCGTGCGGTCGAACTGCAGGCTCGGGTGGTAACCCATCTCCTCGGAGACCTCGGCGAGCCGGTCGAGGAAATCGCGCGTCTGCGAGTAGTCCGCGAACTCGAACTTGCGGATCAACATGGGGGGGCGCTTCTGGGTCTGCCAGCCGTCCACCTGGATGTCGGTCGTCTCAGCCATGTGCGTTCTCCCTGAGAACTCGTGTTGTCTTGGGAAGGTCTGCGCGACTGCCAAGCCCCGCAGAGCGGTA
>NZ_SWAW01000009.1:0-72852 GCF_005096345.1 Guyparkeria sp. SB14A
AGCCCCGTCCGGGCGGGCCTCCAAGGGCCCATCTGCGGCGTCGCGGGGTTCGTCCGTGAACCCCGCCCTTCGGGCCGGCTCGCGCCGGCCGGATCGGCGTCGTGCCGATCCGGTCCAGCCCTTGTAAAGGGCGACGGCCCTTCACGGCGGACTGCGCCTTGCATCTGGGCCCTTGGAGGTCCCGCAGAGACGTCATCGATTCGTGCAGAGTTTCCCCTAGCTTACTTCGAATCGTTACGGATAAAAATCAATCTGTTAGATCAAACGGCTAAAGCCGATCCACTAGGGGCGCTGATCCGCCGAGGATGGGGCCTGGCGGAAGGTGATCTCGTGGAGGACGGGAAAGAAGGCACCCGAACGGGCCTGTCGTTGCTGGCGGGCTCGGACAAGCCACAGACTGCTGGCCAGCCCGCCGACCGCACCCAGTGCCGTCAGCCATTCGCGACCGAATGCCGCCTCGGCCAGCAGTGCACCGAGCAACAGGCCGAGCAACGGCGCGAGGTACAGCCACAGGGAGGCGATCAGCACGGCGCGCTGGGAGAGCGCGATCACCACGTGATCACCGACCGCGAGCGTCTCCTCGGTGGGCAGGTAGAGCTGGTGACGCGGCAGGCGAAACAACCGCTGGAAGACGCTGACACCACAACCGCGACCATCACGACAATTGGCGCAGCCACTCTGCCCCTCGGACTCCAACCAGACACCACCGGGCTCCACGGCCACCACACGAGCGGATTCGAGCATCGGCTGATCGATCGCGGCGGGATGGTTTTCCATCACTCGCCCGAGGGGCCCTCGCCTGCCTCGTCACCGGGGAGGGACGCGCGCACCGTGTTTTCGACCAGGGCCTCGACGGTTGCCGAGGGCACGTCGCCGATGGCGGTGATGCGCACGTTGTCGACGCTGCGTGCGGCCATGGTCATGCCCTGATCGGTACGTGTCACCTGGCGCGCGGCATCCCCGTCGCGCTTTTCGACAAACACCGACGCGGTGGCCAGACCGTCGGTGACCACCATGTGCTCGAAGTACTGCCCGGTCACCGGGTTTCGTCGCCAGCTGCGCGAGCGGATCTCGAAGCCGGCGGGCAGCGGATCGACCACCCAGCCGTTTTGGCGGATCGGCGCCTGCTCGACCGGTTCGCCGCCCAGCTCGATCTGCTCGAAGTCGGACTCAAGCCCGGCCAGCAGTTCATCCTGGAAGGTCAGTTCCACCGAATCGAGCGGCTCGACCTGGGTGAACTGGTTGTGCTCGATGGGCCGACCGCCCTCGTCGTAGATGCTCATGCGCAGCAGCAGCGGCTCCTGCTCGCCGATGCAGAGCTTGTAGCCGTAGCGATAGTCATCGCGTGGCACCACGGCCATCAGGTTGCAGTTCACGCCGGCCACCCGGCTGCCGCCCAGATCGATCAGGCGATAATCGTCCTCGAGGTCGTCGATGGCCTCGAAACGCTCACCGGAGAGTCGACTGTTGATGTTCGGGTAGTCGCCGAGCATGACCTGGCGACGCTCCGGCCACAGGCAGGCGCAACGGTCACCGAGCCGACGAATCTCGCGCACCTCGCCGTTCTCGGAAACCAGCAACTCGACGCGTTCCCCGTCGACCTGCCGGTGCACCACGCGCATCAGGTCGATCTGGTCGCCCCGAATGTGAATGAACCGCCCCCCGTAGGTGCGGCTGGCCATCGCATCGACCATGGCCCGCACGCGGTCGCGCAGGGTCTCCGTACCGGCCTGCCCCCCGGACGCCTCTGGGGTTTCCAGGCTAGTGGGCGCCTCGGGCTCGGCCGGCAGCGCCTTGAGCAGCGGCTCGGCCCGAGCCGGAGAACAACAGAAGGCCACCCCCGCCAAAACGAAGGTGGCCATCGAAAAACGCTGTGGGAAAGGCAACCGCAATGCTCGCATCACGCCTCGCTTACTTTTGATCAAAGGTCGCTGCACGCGCCTCGGGGCCGGTGGTACCGAACTCGGGCGACGCCATGCGGTAATGCGTCACCACGTACGGATCCGGGCCGGAGTTGCTTCGCCCCGTCGCCCAGTCAGGCAGTTTGGAGGCATTGGCCGGCGCCGTCGAGGCCTGGACGACGCGACTCTGCTGCGGGTTGCTCGCGACCGCGGCCGGCGAGACATCCTTCGGCAGTTCCTGCGCGTTGAGCGACGCCATGACGGCTCGATCGTTTTCGGTCGGCCCCTCGGCCTGCATCGGCTCGATGCCGGCGCGATCGCCGGTCGAGAGGGTCAGCCCGACCGCCGTGACCGCGGCGAACAGGGAGGCGGCGATCGCGCCCTGCCAGATACGACGGTGACGCCACGACCGCGCCGAGTCCAGAGAGACCACCTTGCCGCCGCCGGGTCGCTCGTTCTCGGGGATCTCGTCGAGGCGGGCGTTGATCGAGTCGAGCAGGTCGCGTGTTTCCAAGGACTCGCCACGCAGACGGCTACCGATCAGTTCGTAACTGCGGGTGCGCGATCGAACGCCTTCCACGTCGGACAGGAGCGTGTCGAGCTCCGAATCGTCCGCCCGCCATTCGTCGTCCCACCATTGGGAAACGGTGTCCCGGAGGGTCGTCGATTCGTTTGCGTGCCGTTGCTTCATACCGTTGCCACCTACCATTTAACCGCCCTTGAGCGACTCGATCGATTGCTCGATTGCTTCACGGGCGCGGAAAATCCTCGACCGTACCGTTCCGATCGGGCAGTCCATTACCGACGCGATCTCGTCGTAACTCAGCCCTTCCATCTCCCGCAACGTCAAGGCCGTGCGCAGATCCTCGGGCAGATCGGAGATCGCCTGGTCAATGGCTGCCTTGAGTTCCTCGGTCGCCGCCAGCGCATCCGGCGTTCCACCGTCGCGCAGCGCCTCGGGCTCGATCATTGGTTCGTCTGACTCATCGGAGCCGCCGGAGTTCAACGACACCATGTAGCCGCCGCGCGCGTCCGAGGCAAGCTGGTTCTTCGCCGTGTTGACCGCGATGCGGTAGATCCAGGTGTAGAAGGCGCTGTCGCCGCGGAACCGTTCGAGCGCCCGGTAGGCCTTGATAAAGGTTTCCTGAGCAAGATCAAAGACTTGCTCGGGATCTCGAATGTAACGCGCGATCAGGCGCTGCACGCGGTGTTGGTATTTCAGGACCAGGAGATCGAAGGCTCGCCGGTCACCCTTGCGGGCGCGGGCCACCAGGGCCTTGTCGTTCTCCTCGGCGCTCATTTCCGTATCCGGTCCTGCCTGCGTGCAAATCAAATGGAGGGAAGTCGAATGTCGGGTTGCCGGCGAGACCGACCCCGTCGTCGATCGAAACCGGGGCAAGATGGCCCCGTTCAAGATGGCCGTTTACGCCATGCTTGTCCCGCGCCGCCCTTCCCGAAGGGCTCGAGCACGTATACTCGCCGAACGACATTGTATCGAAAACCCGCGTGACAGGCATATGCCGCCACCCGCATCTGTCCGGGGCGGCGAAAGGAGGAATCCGAAAGCCACATGAGCGAACTGAGCGACCACACCACCCTGCACAGCGACGTCCTGATCATCGGTTCGGGCGCCGCTGGCCTCGCCATGGCCCTGCGCCTGCCGAGCCACCTGAGCGTGCTGGTGATCAGCAAGGGCGAACTGGTTGGCGGCAGCACCCCCTGGGCCCAGGGCGGTATCGCCGCGGCCCTCGGTGGCGACACGGACATTGAGCAGCACGTCGAGGACACGATCAAGGCCGGCGCCGGGCTGCCCGAGCGCGAGGTGGTCGAACGCGTGGTCCAGGCCGGCCCCGAACAGATCGAGTGGCTCGAATCGCTCGACATGCCGTTCACCCATGACCGGAACGACCCGGAACGCCTGCACCTGACACGGGAAGGCGGCCACAGTCAGCGCCGGGTCGCGCACGCCGCCGATCACACCGGGCGCTCGCTGATGGAGACGCTGGTCGACGCGGTGCGCGCCAGGCAAAACGTCACCGTGCTCGAGCATCACAACGCGGTCGACCTGATCACCGCGCGCCGGCTGGGCGAGACCCGGGATGCCTGCCTCGGCGCCTACGTGCTGGACATCGACAACGACCGCGTGATCACCGTCAGGGCACGCCACACGGCCCTGGCCACGGGCGGCGCGGCCAAGGCCTACCTGTTCACCACCAATCCCGACGGCGCCACCGGCGACGGCATCGCCATGGGCTGGCGGGCCGGCTGCCGCGTGTCGAACATGGAATTCATCCAGTTCCACCCCACCTGCCTGTACGAGCCGCGCGCCAAGTCATTCCTGATCAGCGAGGCGGTGCGCGGCGAAGGCGGTGTGCTGCTGCGCCCGGATGGCAGCCGATTCATGCCCGACCACCACCCGGATGCCGAGCTTGCGCCCCGTGACATCGTCGCCCGTGCCATCGACGCCGAGATCAAGCGCCTGGGCATCGACTGCGTCTACCTCGACATCAGTTTCAAGGGTCGGGACTTCATCGAGACCCACTTCCCGATGATCCACGCCCGCTGCCTCGAGTTCGGCTACGACATGACCCGCGAGCCCCTGCCCGTGGTGCCTGCTGCCCACTACACCTGCGGCGGCGTCATGGTCGACGAACACGGCCAGACTGACATCGACAACCTCTACGCGATCGGCGAAACCGCTCATACGGGCCTGCACGGCGCGAACCGGCTCGCCAGCAACTCCCTGCTCGAGTGCCTCGTTTTCGCCCAGGCCGCGGCCGAACGGATCGCGAGCGATCCCGAGTCCGGGCAGCGCGCCCACCCGCCCATCCCCGCCTGGGACGAAAGCCAGGTCACCGACCCGGACGAGGCCGTGGTGGTCACGCACAACTGGGACGAGCTGCGCCGCAGCATGTGGAGCTACGTCGGCATCGTGCGCACCACCAAGCGCCTGTACCGCGCCCGCGATCGGATCAATCTCCTGCGTCGCGAGATCCACGACTACTACGCGCATTTCCGGGTCAGCAACAACCTGATCGAGCTGCGCAACCTGGTGGAGGTGGCCGATCTGATCGTCCGCTCGGCGCTCACGCGCCACGAGAGCCGCGGCCTGCACTACAGCAAGGATTTCCCGCAGACCAATCCCCGCGCCGAGCATTTCAACACCGTGCTGATCCCGCCGCCGGCGCGCCCCTACCCGAGCGTACGCGACGGACACCGCGGCACCCCGCTGCAGGGCTGAGCCGAACGAAAGAAAGCCAGGCATATGCCTGGCTTTCTTGTTTCGAGCCGGACGGAACCGACTCGCCATCCTTAAGGGCGTTACTCCAAGGGCTTACTGACCGTACTCGATTACCGCGCGACGGTTCTTGGCCCAGGCGGATTCGCCGGTGCCGTCGACGGCCGGGCTCTCTTCGCCGTAGCTCACGGTATCGATCTGGCTCGAGGAAACACCGTAGGAAAGCAGCACGTCGCGTACGGCGTTGGCGCGCTTCTCGCCCAGCGCGATGTTGTACTCGCGGCTGCCGCGCTCGTCGGTGTGGCCTTCGATGACCACTTCACGGTTGCCGTTTTCCTTGAGGAAGTCGGCATTGGCTTGCAGCATGCCCTGGTACTGGCCGGCTACCGAGTACTCGTCGAAACCGAAGTAGACGATGCGCTCGCGCTCGACCGGCTGACCCTGGTACAGCTCGGATTCGCTCATGCCGCCCGCACCGCTCATGCCGGTGCTTTGTGCGCCATCGGCCGAAGCGGCATCACCGCTGCCGGCACCGTCTTCGGCGCCGGGCCCGGGGTGGAGCTACACGCGGACAGGACCACGGCCAGCGCGCCGACGGAAGCAAGATAGGACCAACGCATAATTCGATCTCCTTGAATTGGAATCATCATCACGAAACGGAAAAAACGATATCACAGCACCCGGCCGTTCAACCGTGCCGGGTTGCTGCGCTGTGACCGGCGCCACCGGGGCCGGTTCCCGACCGCCGGCTGCATTTTTGCGAACACACCACACGTTCTGTTGCATATTCACAACAGCGGATGGCCGACTTGACACCATCCGGCCGGATCGCGGAAGATGCGCGGGCTTCGGAGGGTTGGCAGAGCGGTTGAATGCACCGGTCTTGAAAACCGGCAAGGGTTAATAGCCCTTCCAGGGTTCGAATCCCTGACCCTCCGCCACCAGATTATCGGACGAACGAGACACCTCCGGGTGTCTTTTTTGTTTTCGAGCCAAGTCGACGCCGTCACCGTCGGGAATCTCGGGCCAGGGAATGGGTCGAATCAGGCGGCAACGGCGTGAGGCATTTATTCAGGAAGGATTGCATGCAGGCACTGGAAATCATCCGCACCGGCATCGCCGAGAACACGGACGTCGATCCGGCCACCATCACCCCCGAAAGCCGGCTCGACGAGCTCGGCGTCGATTCCTTCACCCTACTCGAGCTGATCTTCTCGCTCGAGGAACAGATGGAAATCGAACTCGGCAACGACGTCGGCACCCCCGAAACGATCCAGGACCTGATCGACATCCTCGAGCCTCACCTGCCGACCAATGGCTGACCCCACCGGCCAGCAACGGGTCGTCGTCACCGGTCTATCCATTCTCGATCCTCTCGGCGGGACCACCGAGGCGGTCTTCGAGCGCGCCCTCGCCGGCCAGTCCAGCGTGCGCCTGTACCCCTACGGCGACGAGACGATCGGCGGTTGCACCCCGGCCGTCTTCTTCGACCCGATCGATTTCGAGGCACGCCTCGGCAAGGCCACCTGCCGCAGCACCGACCCCTTCGCGCGCCTGGCCATTTTGGCCGCCGACGAGGCCTGGCAACACGCGCAGCTACCGTCGCCAGACGAGTCACCCGATCCGCGCGCCGGCGTCCACTGGGGTACCGCCCTGGGCGGCATCAACACCTTCGAGAACGGCTATCGCGCCTTCTGGAAGGAAGGCCGCAAACGGCTCTCGCCGATGTCGGTGGTCATGGGCATGAACAACGCCGCCGCCTCACAGATCGGCATCCGCTTCCGGCTCGGGGGCGTATCCGTGACCCATAGCGTGGCCTGCGCGTCGGCGGCCATCGCCATCGGCGAGGCCTACCAGCGCATCCGTGACGGCGAGATGGACCTGATGGTTGCCGGTGGCTCGGACCTGCCACTCGGCATCGGTGTATTGCGGGCCTGGGATGCGATGCACATGCTTGCCCCGGGAGACGACGAATCCGCCCACCGGGCCTGCCGCCCGTTTCACCCGGATCGCCGCGGGCTGGTGCTCGCCGAAGGAGCGGCCGCCTTCGTGCTCGAATCCAGGGAACACGCCGAGCGGCGTGGCGCGACGATCCTCGCGGAACTGGCCGGTTACGGCGCCTCCAACGATGCCAACCACGTGGTGCGCCCCGATCACCGCGGCCAGGTCCGCGCCATCCATGCCGCCCTGGACGATGCCGGGCTCGATCCCGACGCGATCGGCTACATCAACGCCCACGGCACCGCCACGACCGAGGGCGACGCGATCGAAGTGCGCGCCATTCGCGAATCGTTCGGCGACCAGCGCGCGAAGCGCCTGCCCGTCAGCGCCACCAAGGCGGTGCATGGGCACGCGATGGGCGCGACCGGCGCGATCGAGGCGGCACTGACCGTCCTGACGCTACAACAGGGTAAACTGCCGCCCACCGCGCACCTCGACCAACTCGATCCCGCCTGCGACGGGGTCGACCTGGTGCGCGACGCGGCCCGTTCCGCCCCGGAGATCCGCGCGGCGCTGTCGAACTCGTTTGCGTTCGGTGGGAGTAACGCCGTGCTCGCCTTCACCCGCGCCGAGGACTGAGCCCCGCGGATCTTATGACCGATCAACCGACTCGAACGATGACCGATAGCCCGATGAGCCCAGACTCGATGACCCAAGACTCGATGACAGACAATCACGACAACGCCGTCGACGCGCTGATCCCGGAAGTGGCCGCCGAGCTGGTCGAGGCCCTGAACCTCGACGAGACGCCCGAGGAAATCGATCCGGACGAGCCGTTGTTCGGTGACGGGCTGGGGCTCGATTCCATCGACGTGCTGGAAATCGCCCTGGTGGTCTCGAGACGCTACGGCCTGAACCTGCGCTCCGACGACGAGCGCAACGAGCAGATCTTCGCCTCACTGCGCAATCTATGCCGCTTCATCGCCGAGAATCGCAGCAAGTAACCGGCCCGTCGGCCGCCGCCCGCCTGCGTGGCTGGCTGATCGGCGCGATGCTGGTATTCAACCTGGTGTTCGCGCAGCTGTTCGCCGGGCAGGACCAGGTGTCCCTTGCCCAGGCGACGCTCGTCATCGCCCCGCTGGGCGTCATCCTCCTCGTCGTGCTCGCCTCGCGCCGGTCACCGCTGGCCGCCCCTTTCGTTGCCCTCACGCAACTCGGCATCATCACGCTCCTGGTCCTGGGCGTCGCGGCGCTCCTGAAACAACACATCTACCTGCTCTACCTGGTGCAGCACCTGGCCGTCCACGCCGCGTTGGCCTGGTTCTTTCTCGCCAGCCTGCGCCCGGGCCACGTGGCGGCCTGCACGCGCTTTGCCGCCCAGGTGCACGCCCACATGTCGCCGGCCCTGAACCGCTACACGCGGCAGATCACTTGGGCCTGGGGGCTGTTTTTCATCGCCAACGGTGTGGTTTCCGCCGGACTGATGATCATCGCCGGGCCGGCGGTCTGGGCCGACTACGCGATCTACGCCACCTTCCCGCTGGTCACCCTGATGTTCGTGCTGGAGTATCTCGTTCGGCTGCGCGTGCTGCCCCGCGAGGACCTGTCCAGCCCCTGGAGCGCGGTGATTGCCTACCGGCGCCACCTGCGTCAGGCCGCGGAACAACGGGCCCGTCCATGACCGATCGCCGCCCTCACGCCCCAACCCGTGACATCCCGTTGGTCCCGGACGGCGACCCGACGCGCGTGTTGCTGATCGACGGCGACCAACGCTGGACGGTTGCCGACGTGCTGGCAAGCGCCCGGGACCTCCAGGCGGCACTGCAGGCGCTGCCCGGCCCGGTCGAGCACCTGATCAACCTCGCCGCGCGCCGCGACCGGTTTCTCGTCGGCCTGGTCGCCGGCATCCTCGGCGCGCAGGTCAGCCTCATGCCCTCCACGCGCAGTCGCGGAGCCATCGAGGACCTGCTGGTCGACCACCCCGGCACGGTGATCCTGCACGACGGCGACGAACCACTGGACTCATCGTTCGGTCTCGAGGGGCAGCAGCTGACCATCCCGCCGCTGCGCCCGGCACGCATGCCGGCCGAGGCGATGCCGCGGATCCCCGGCGACCAACGGATCGCCCGCGTGTTCACGTCGGGGACGACCGGCAAGCCCAAAGGCCACGACAAGCACTGGGGTCGACTGGTCGAGAACGCCGGCGCGGCCGCCCGCGCCCTTGCTGTCGACGACGCGGACGACAGCCACTCGGACAGCGACGCGGTCCACGGACTGCACCTGCTCGGGACCGTCCCGTCGCAGCACATGTACGGCTTCGAGTCACTGATCCTGGCCGCGCTCTGCGGCGGGGCGACCCTGAGCGTCGACCAGCCGTTCTTCCCCGACGACATCGCCACCGCCCTGGGCAAGCTGCCCTCGCCGCGCATGCTGGTCACCACCCCCTATCACCTGCACCACCTGCTGGCCTCGGATGGCGACCGAACCAGCTGCGAGCAGGTCCTGTGTGCCACCGCCCCGCTGGATGCCGCGCTGGCCGAGCAGGCGGAACAGGCGCTCGGTTGCGCGCTCAAGGAGATCTACGGGTCGACCGAGACCGGCCAGGTCGCCGTTCGCCGTCCGACCCGCCAGCCCCATTGGCGGCTGATGGACGGCATCCGTCTCGAGCGACGTCCGGGCGGCGAGGTGATCGCCTCCGGTGGTCACATCGAACGCCCCGTCCCGCTGGCCGACTGCATCGAGCCGGTGGATGCCGGGCGCTTTCGCCTGGCCGGCCGGCTGGCCAACCAGGTCAACATCGCCGGCAAGCGCAGCTCGATCGAGCACCTCAATACCACGCTGCGCGCCATCGAGGGGGTGGAGGACGGCCTCTTCTTCCGACCGCAAGCAACCGACTGCGACGGCCGGCGACCCGAACGGCTCGCCGCGATCGTGCGCGCCCCCGGTCTGACCTCGGGGGTAATCCGTCAGGCGTTGCGGGAACACCTCGACCCGGTCTTTCTCCCTCGCCCGCTCGTGCTGGTCGAACAGATGCCGGTCAACGCCACCGGCAAGATCACGCGCGATGCCCTGGAGGCCATCCTGACCGACGGTAACGCCGCCGAGTTTTCCCGTCGGGACGCGAGTTGATGATCGACTCACCGCAACCGCTGGCCGAGTGGACGCCGTCGCCGGAGATGCCCGTGTTCCGCGGGCACTTCCCGGACAACCCGCTGTTGCCCGGCGCCATGCTGATCGACTGGGCCATGTCGGCGTACATCGATCGCCTCACGAACATGGCGGCCGGTCCGACTGACGGCGCGGACGGCGTGCCGGCCGCCACCATGGCCGTGCGCCAGGCCCGTTTTCCCGCCCCCGCGCGCCCGGGCATCCCGCTGCATCTCGAAACACAACCCGCACGCCGCGGCCGGACCCGGCTGCAGGTCGTCGCCACGCCCGCGTCTGGGGAGCGCCACGTGGTGCTCGACCTGTTGCTGGAAGCACGGCAAGGCAACGATCCGGAGGTGACCTCGTGAGTCGGGAGCACACCGCGGCGGCCCATTGGTGGACACGTCGGGAGCGTGGCCATCCGGCCTTGCTCCGCCTGATGGCGTTTGTCTCGCTGAAAGCCGGCAGGCGGGTGAGCCGGCTGTTGCTCGCGCCGATCAGCCTGTATTTCCTGCTGTTCGTACCGGCCGCACGCCGGGCCAGTCGCGATTTCCTCGGCCGGGTGCATGGCCGACCGGCCCGATGGGGCGAGGTCTACCGGCATTTCCACGATTTCGCCAGCACCATCCACGACCGGCTGTTCTTCCTGAGTGATCGCTTCGAGGCGTTCGAGGTCGAGGTGGTCGGGGCCGAGTGCTTCGATCCGCCCGACCCCGCCATTCTGGTCGGGGCGCACTTTGGCAGCTTCGACGTCCTGCGGGCCATGGGACGGTTCGAACGCGACCTGCCGATCAGCATGATGATGTACCCGGAAAACGCCCGGAAGATCCAGCAGGTACTCGAGGCGCTCAACCCCGAGCGGAGTCAGGACATCATCCCGTTGGGCCGCATCGACTCCATGCTCGAGGCCGGCACCCGCCTGGAACAGGGACACCTGGTCGGCATGCTCGCCGATCGCAGTCTCGAGGGTGACCCGATGGGCACCCGTCCGTTCCTCGGTCAACCGGCCCGCTTTGCGGTCGGCCCCTTCCGCATGGCCGCGATCCTCCGCCAGCGACTGTTGCTCATGGCCGGCATCTACCTGGGCGGCAACCGCTACCGGATCCACTTCGAGCCACTGGCCGATTTCCGCGATCTCCCGCGACGCAATCGTTCCCGCGCGGTCGATGAGGCCATGGACCGCTACGTCGACCGCCTGGAAACCCTGGTCCGGGCCTACCCGGGCAACTGGTTCAACTTCTACGATTTCTGGGGCGCCGAGCCTGAGCAGGAACAACCGCGGGATGAGCGAGAAACCGCCACCACGCCCCCATCGCAGGAGCGACCATGACCCCGATTCCGTCGATCGCGCGGCGGCTGCTTGCCCCGGCCCTGCTGCTTCCCGGCCTGCTGTGCCTGCCCTTGCCGACGCTGGCAATCGAGCTGGAGACGCTCGCCGCGGCCCTTGCCGCCCGGGGTGCGGACAGCACCACCTACGAGCAGACGCGCTATCTCAGCATCCTCGACGAGCCACTGGAATCCAGCGGCCGACTGGCCTTCGAGCCGCCCGACCGCCTGGTCCAGGAGCAACTCGCCCCGGAACCACGCACGCTCATCCTAGATGGCGAGGAAATGACCTATTCGGCGGCCGGGCGCGAGCGGGTCGTTTCGCTTGACGACTCGCCGCAAGGGGCGGCCCTCGCGGCCAGCCTGCGCGGCATCCTCAACGGTCAGGTCGAGGCATTGCGCGACGACTACGAACTGGTGCTGCGCGAACGTGCCGGGGATGGCTGGCAGTTGAACCTGCTGCCGTTGACCGAGGAACTGGCCGACCGCATTCGCCGAATCGAGGTGATCGGCCAGTTCCGCGACCAACGGGCCGAGGTCGAGCGAATGACGCTGGAATTTGCCAACGGTGACCGTAGCGTGATGCGCCTGGGCGTCCCGGCGGGGGATGCGCCCGATCGGGAGCCCACCTCGCCGTGACGCGCTTCCTCAGACCCACGCTCGTCATCGGCCTGTGGCTTTCGGTGCTGTTGCTGGCGGTCTATTCGATCACACAGACGCGCTTTACCGCGGACATGTCCGCCTTCCTGCCCGCCTCCCCCAGTCCGGAGCAACGGCTGCTGGTCGACCAGCTCCAACAGGGCGGCATCTCGCGCACCTTCCTGATCGGCATCGAGGGCGGCACGGCCGAACAACGGGCCGAGGCGAGCCGTGGGCTGCACGCGGCGCTCGCCGGCGACCCGGCCTTCACGAGCGTGCAGAACGGCGATGCGGGCGACCGCGAGCGAGCGCGGCGCTTCCTGTTCGAGCATCGCTACCTGCTCAGCCCCAAGGTCACCGACGCGCGCTTCTCGGTCGACGGGCTGCGGCAGGCCATCGGCCAGTCGATCGCCGATCTGAATTCCCCGCTCGGCGATGTCACCCGCGAGCTGTTTCCGCGCGACCCCACCGGGGAAATGCTGGCGCTGATCGACGGGCAATCAACCGGCACCGGACCAGACCGCTGCTGCGGGGTGTGGGCGGGCGCCGAACGGTCGACCATGCTGCTGGTCGCGCAGGCCAGCGCCTCCGGGTCGGATACCGACGGGCTCGCCCGGGCCGTGAATCGTATCGAGGCGGCATTCCACTCGATGCGCGATGACATCGCCCCATCCCTGCGCCTGGTGATTGCCGGCTCGCCCATGTTCGCGATCGAGGCACGCGACCGCATCAAGGCCGAGGTGACCCTGTTCACGACCATCAGCGTCGTGCTGGTCACCCTGGTCCTGCTGCTCGCCTATCGCTCGGTGCCCGTCTTGCTCGCCGGCTTGCTGCCCGTGGGCAGCGGGGTGGCCGTGGGGATCGCCGTGGTCGGCCTGGGATTCGACGAGGTCCACGGCATCACCATCGGGTTTGGCACCGCCCTGATGGGCGAGGCAATCGACTACAGCATCTACTATTTCGTCCAGTCGCGGCAGGGGGAGCGGGACACGACGCAGCCGGGCTCGACCAGCCGCGACTGGCTGACGACCTACTGGCCCACCGTGCGCCTCGGCCTGCTCACCTCGCTGATCGGGTTCGCCGCCCTGCTCTTCTCGGGATTCCCGGGCTTGATGCAGATCGGGCTCTACGCGATGACCGGCCTGCTGACCGCCGCACTGGTCACGCGGTTCGTGCTGCCGATCCTGGGGCCGAAACTGCCCCGGGCGGACATCGCTGGCCTGGGACGACGGCTCGCCCGCCCCGTCGCTTCCCTGCGCCGCCTACGGGTCCCGGCCGCCCTGCTGGGTGGGCTCGCCGTGATCGTGCTCGTCTGGCAGCACGATGGGCTCTGGCGCGACACGCTCTCCGGGCTCGCCCCGATCGATCCGCGCCTGGAGGCGACCGATGCCCGCCTGCGCGACGAGCTGGGCTCGCCGAGCCCGCGCCACCTCGTGGTGGTCCGGGGTGAGGATCGGGAGGCGGCCTTGCGCGCCGCCGAGCGCGTCACCGCGATCCTCGACAAGGAAATCGAGGCGGGCCGTCTGGCCGGGTATCGTTCGCCCACCTCGATCCTCCCCTCGCAGGCCACCCAGCAGGCCCGGCAGGGGGCCCTGCCCACCCGCGAGGAACTCGAGCGTCGACTGGATACCGCGCTGGCCGACCTGCCGGTATCGACCGACCGCCTCGGGGGATTCGTGGATGACGTGGTGCGCCAACGCGAGACGGACCTGATCGACCTGACGGCGCTCGAAGGCACCCCCTTGTGGCTGGCCGCCTCCGGTCAATTGCCGGAGGCCAGCGGGACCGACCCGTCGGTGGCCATGATTACCTTGCGCACGGCGGACAGCAGCACACCACTCGAGACCGGCGCGCTGCGCGAGGCGCTGTCCCCGGTCGAGTCCGCCGTGCTGATCGACATGCTCGCCGAATCCAACCGGCTCTACGGCCGCTACCTCCACACCACCCTGCTGGTCTCTCTACTGGGCGCGGCCGCGATCGTCCTGCTGTTGCTGTGGGTCCAGGCCAATCCTCGACACACGTTGCGCACCCTGCTGCCGATCACGCTGGCGATCGTGTTGGTGCTTGCCGGTCACGCTCTGCTCGGCGGACAACTGACCCTGCTGCACCTGGTCGGGCTGCTGCTGGTCGCGGCCATCGGTTCGAATTACGCGCTGTTCTTCCAGCCCCGGCCCAACGACGACACGGGCATTGATGCGCAACGCGATGCCCGCACACTGGCCTCCCTGACCCTGGCGACCGCGACCACCGTCTGCGCCTTCGGCGTGCTGGCGTTCTCGCACGTCCCCGTGCTGCAGGCGATCGGTGCGACCGTGGCGCCGGGGGCGCTTGCCGCCTGGCTGCTCGCCGCGATCTTTGCCGACACCCCGAACGCAACGACCCCGGATTCCTGAGCCATGCCGACGTCATCCGATTTCACGCACCTCGACGCCCACGCGATCGGCGAGCGCCTGCCGCACCAAGGCGCGGTATGCCAGCTCGAGCGCGTGTTGTCCTGCGGGGAGAACACGATCAGCTGCGAGACCCGCGCCCACCAGCGCCCTGACAACCCGTTGCGCCTAAATGAACGACTGGGCGTGTTCGCGGGTGTGGAAATGGCGGGCCAGGCGATGGCCCTGCACCTGGCATTGACGGCGACAGGCCAGCCGGACGAGGCGAGCGCAGAGGTGGTCGGGGACGGCGATCGGGACCGTCACCAGGCCCGCGAGGGCATGATCACGCGGGCCAGCGATCTCAACCCGCGCGTGCGGCGGCTCGATAATCTCCCCGATCCCCTGCGGATCGAGGTGACCTGCGAGGCACAGGTCGGCGAGATGGCGCGCTACCGGTTCTCAATAAGGCACCGGGAGACGGTGGCACTCGAAGGCGGTCTCTCGGTCCTGCTGAGCGGCGACTGAGCCCGCCCCCGCGCAGCGGGAAACAGCGCTCAAAGTCGGTCGGGGTCGAAGTCCACCAGGGGATATCCCGCCGCGACGATCGCATCCAGCCAGCGATCCAGGCAGTCCGCGGTGAGATCACGGATGTCGTGGAAGATCAGCAGCACCGGTCGGCTCGCGGTCCCACCCCCAGCATGCTGCCGTTCCAGGCGCGCGAGCAGCGTGTGGGCCACCTCGTCGCAGCCGGCGCGTGGATCGGCATCGCCGCTGGTCACCCCGCCCACGTCCACCAGACCGGCCCGTTTGCAGGCCGCCCGCCAGGCGGGTGTTCGAATCAGGTACGGCGCCCGGGCCAGGCGTACCGGCTGGACGCGCCACCCCGGCACCACCGCATCGGCCACCCGCTGCCATTCCGTCAATTGGGCAAGCACCCGCCGTTCGCGCCGGAACCAGGGCCAGCGGGGCCAGAAGTGCTCGGCGCCATGGTTGCCCAGCCAGTGGCCGTCGGCCACGATCCGCCGGGCGACCACGGGGTGGTCCTCCAGACCGCCCTTGTCGGTCCACCACTCGTAGGGGGCGAATAACAGGCGCCTGGCGAGCCAGCGGTTGGGATTGCGCGCCAGGGTGAAGAACGCGGCGCGCAGCGGATCATCCGGGTGGCCCAGACTCGCGCCACGACGGGCCAACACATCCAGCACCACCTCGGTCGAGCCCGAGCGGGGGCCGTCGTCGAAGCTGAGCATGACGGGTGGGCGGACATCCGTCGCGCGATCGCGGCTCATGACCCGACTCGTCGCCAGACACATGGCCCAACGGGTGACCTGAGTTGTCGGCAGCTCATGGCTCGCTCAGGTCATGCCGCCGTCGACGGCGATCACCTGGCCGCTAACGTACGACGCCCCCTCGCCGGCCAGGAACCCGACCACCTCGGCCACTTCCTCGGGACGACCGGCCCGCCGCATCGGGATGTGATCCTTCACGGCCTCGCTCGCCGCCGAGCCGTCGCTCATGGGCGTCTCGATCAATCCAGGGGCGACGGCGTTGACCAGCACGCCGCGCGAGGCCACCTCGCGCGACAGGGCCCGGGTCGCCCCGATCAGGCCGGCCTTGGCCGCGGCGTAATTGCTCTGGCCGCGGTTGCCGATCAGGCCACTGACCGAGGCGATGTTGATCACCCGGCCCCAGCGGGTACGAATCATGGGCAGCAGGACCGGCTGGGTCACATGGTGGAAGCCGTTGAGCGACACATCCACCACCGCCCGCCAGCGTGCCGCCGACATGCCCGCCAGCGGACCGTCATCGTGCATGCCGGCGTTGTTGACCAGCACCTGCACCGGCCGCTCGGCCAGGATCGGCGCCAGGGCGTTTTCCACCGCCTCGGGGTCGGTCACGTCGAAGGTGATCGCGGACGCTTCACCACCCCGTCCGCGCAATTGTTCGGCCAGGGCCTCGACCCGCTCGGGATTCCGGTTGGCGTGCAGCAACAGATCGAATCCGTCGGCGGCGAGCCGCCGGGCGATCGCCGCACCGATCGCCCCACTTGCCCCGGTGACCAGCGCGAGTCGCGCGGACTTAGTTTCCTTATCGATCATGATGTTGGGTCGCGTTATTCACTTGATAGTTGACCTCGAGCCCCTCGGTTCCGTCCATGACCAGATGCAGTTGCCGCGACTCGCCCCGGGCGATGGCATCCAGCAACGGCAGCAGGCGCCCGGCCGGCACGCCGCGGCGCATGCGCTCCCAGTCCGGGTGACCCAGGACGCCCTCGACCGGACCGTTTCCCTCGGCCATGCCGAGCGTCACTCGGTGGACGTCACCGGCTTGCGCCGGGGCAATAACCAGCCCGACGGCCATCGGCTCGGCGATCGGTTCGGCCCGGCACATCGGCTCGGGGAACGGCAGGTCATAGACGGCGAGCAGCACCGGTTGGTTCCCCAGCGTGGCCTGCATGGCGGCCTCGAGCAGACCCACGGCGGCGGTTTCGTGGTGCGCGGCGATCGCCGTGGCCGGCTCGCGTGCGCCCACCGCGATCGACCAGTAGCCCGAGGCCGCGTTGTGCACCGAGTTGTGAAAGCGGATCGGCGAGATCATGCGCTCGGGCTCGGCCAGCGAGGCGCAACTCTGGGTCAGCACCTCGGTATCCCCGGTCGACGAGGCGAACACCATGGGCAGGGTGGCCGGATCCAGGCCCGCGGACTCCACCGCCTCCCAGCAGGCCGTCATGGCCAGGCGCGTGCTCTTGCCGGCGCGGCGACGCTCCGTGCGCGGCAGGCGGTCGGCCTTCAGCGCCCGCCCGAGCTCGGCGAGCGGCATGTGCCCGGGTGCGTCACCGTCCCTGAGCGCCGCGGCCGCCTCGGTCCAGTCGGCGAGCGCGGCGCCCACAAAGCCGATGCCTCGAATCGAGAGGTTCATGCCGCCTCCTCCGCTCTGCCGAACAGCAGGCTGCAATTGTTGCCACCGAAGCCGAACGAGTTGCTCATCACGCACCGCGGTGCCATGTCGCGGTTGGCCAGCAGGTAGTCGGCGCTGAAGGCCGGGTCGCGGCGCTCGGTGTTGAGGGTACCCGGCAGGAAGCCGTGCTCGATCGCCAACACCCCCGTGACCAACCCGGTAATGCCGGCCGCACCCAGCGTGTGACCGGTCCAGCCCTTGGTCGAGGAGCAGGCCTGCCCGGGTCCGAAGACGGCCTCGAGCGCCCGATCCTCGGCGGCGTCGTTCACGCGACTGGCCGTCCCGTGCAGATTGACGTAATCCACCGTATCGGACCTTCTGCCGGCGGCGTCCAGGGCCCGGCGCATCGCGAGCTCCGCCCCCTTCCCCTCGGGGTGCGGCGAGGACATGTGGTGGGCATCAACGCTTTCGCCGACACCGAACAGGCAAAGCGATGACTCACCGCGGTTGGTGGCCGCCGGTGCGGGCTCGACCAGTGCAAAGCCGGCGGCCTCGCCAATGGAGATGCCGTCGCGTTCCACGTCGCCGGGGCGACAGGGCCCGGTCGAGGTCAGTTCCAGCGAGGCGAACCCGTACAGGGTGGTCAGGCAGAGGCTGTCCACGCCGCCAACCACCACCGCATCGCAGACGCCGGCGGCAATCAGTCGTTGCGCGCTGGCGAAGACCTTGCCGCTCGACGAACAGGCGGTGGACACCGCGTAGATCGGCCCGGCGAGCCCCAGGCGCTTGCGCAGGTAGCGCGGCGCGGAGGACAGCTCGTGCGTGGTGGCGTAATGGAGCGGGCTCGGCAACGCCCCGGTCGCCGGGTCGCGCTCGTGGAAGGCTAGCTCCGTGTGCAGGATGCCGGAGGTGCTGGTACCGAGCACCACGCCGATGCGATGGGCGCCGTAGCGTCGAACGGCCTCGGCTACCGCCTCGCCAAAGCCGTCCTGCTGTAGGGCGAGCTCGGCCAGCCGGTTGTTGCGGCAATCGTAATCGGCCAGGGCACTGGGCAGGGAAACCGATTCAAGCCCCGCGACCCGCCCGATCCACGTGGGCAGGTCCACGTCGAGGAAATCGCAGGGCGCCAGCGCGCCGCGACGCGCGCGCAAGGCGTCGAGCAATGCGCCCTTGCCCGGCCCGGCGGCCGTGGTGACCGTCAGGGCCGAGAGGGCGAGTGGCGGCAGCGGCCCGTTGGCCTCGTGCATGCTCATCGATCGACCTCGGGCGAGGATTGAGGGGAAACGCCGAGCCGGTCACGGGACGACTCGTCGCGCGCCATGGTCATACCCGCCGCCGAGAGCCGGTTGGCCGACAACCAGACGAAGGCGAGTGCCAGGATGACGCCGCCGACGACGTCCAGGAACACGTGCTGGGCGATCGCCAACGTGGAATAGACGATGCCCAGCGCCCACAGCGCCGAGACGACGCGCCACCAGTTCGGCATGCCGATGGAACGAATCAGGCGATCCATCCAGAAGGCGCTGAACAGGGCGGTGGCGACGTGCAGCGAGGGAAAGGCGTTACCGCTGCTGTCGACCGCGGCCAGCCAGGCGAAGGCCGGCTCACCGGCCCACAGGGTCGGATCCCGCTCGATGCTGGTGGGAAAGGCGAGGAACACCGCGAGTCCTGCCAGGCAGAGCGCGCCGATCGCGATCCCGTAGCGCACCAGGGTGGCCCGGTCGGGCATCAGGGCCGGCACCAGCGAGACGTAGACCCACAGCGAGGCATACAGGTAGAAAAAGGCCGGCTCGAACAGCACCTGCCGGTCGACCCACGTTTGCGGCATGACCAGGGGCTCGGTCACCGGCGCGGCCAGCAGGTGGAAGTAGGCCATGAAGAACAGGATCATCATCAGGGTCGTCCCAAGCCCCTTTAAGAGCCAGCAACAGGCCATCCGTCGCCCCAGTTCCCGCCACCACGCCCGCGGCGTCGCGCTCGCGTCTCGTCCTCGATCGACCGATGCCACCCTGATTTCGTCCCCCGGCGTGTGCGTAAGGAAACTCTGCACGATTCGATGACGTCTCTGCGGGACCTCCCAGGGCCCAGGTACGAGGCGCAGTCCGCCGTGAAGGGCTTCGTCCCCTATACAAAGGGCGGCAACGCCGCCGATGGGTCCTTGGAGGCCCGCCCGAAGGGGCTTGCGGGTTTGCCCGCACTCGGCGTTGCCGTCCCTCGACGGGCCCGAGTGATCGCCCCGGGCCCGCCTTCGGTCCGGCGCCTTGATTGCGGGCAAACCCGCGAGCCAGAGATGACATCGAATCGTGCAGAGTTTCCCCTGAGTGCGCGCGACTATCGCACGCCCCGACCCGCGCATTCAAGCGAACGCGCCTTTCCGCGACGTCTCCGGGACGCCGGGCAGGGACGGGTTCGGCCGGCCAACGACGCACCAATCGTTCGCCACCCCATCGAAGTTGACGCGACCTGCCCGGACTCCGATCATAACGCCCCGCTAGGACCGGCCATCGGGCCATCGACTGGCCGACACACCGATCACCGCCACCAAGGCCGACCGCATGCACGAACAGGACGTAACCGCCACGGACCAGAACCCCAACCACGAGCGGGCAGCCGTC
This sequence comes from Guyparkeria sp. SB14A, assembly GCF_005096345.1. NCBI lineage: Bacteria > Pseudomonadati > Pseudomonadota > Gammaproteobacteria > Chromatiales > Thioalkalibacteraceae > Guyparkeria > Guyparkeria sp. SB14A. The sequence goes on from NZ_SWAW01000009.1 coordinate 20,075, forward strand.
GACGCCGGCTACTGCGACACCTTCGTGGTCGGCGGGGGCCCGGGCGGCTCGACCCTCTCCACCCTGCTCGCGCGCAAGGGCCACGACGTGGTGATGGTCGAAAAGGAACACCATCCGCGGTTTCATATCGGCGAATCACTGCTGCCGGCGAACCTCGAACTATTCGAGACCCTGGGGGTGGCCGACGAGATCGCCGAGATCGGCATCGACAAGTGGGGGGCCGAGTTCGTCTCGCCGGCGCACGATCACACCCAGCATTACAATTTCGGCGAGGCCTGGGACAAGTCGATGCCCAAGGCCTACGAGGTCGAGCGCGCGGAATTCGACCGCATCCTGTTCCGCAACGCCTCGCGCCACGGCGTGCGCACGGCCGAGGGCACCACGGTGGTCGACATCGACTTTCACGACCCGGCGCGGACGGACGACCAGGGACGCGACTATCACGCCACCGTCACTACCCGCGACGAAGCCGGCAACCGGAAAACCTGGCGCACCGCCTTCGTCGCCGATGCGACCGGCCGCGATACCTTCCTGGCCAACCGCCACGGCTGGAAGCGCCGCAACCGCAAGCACAACAGCGCGGCGGTGTTCGGCCATTTTCGCGACGCCAAGCGCAACCCGGGCAAGACCGAGGGCAACATCACCCTGTTCTGGTTCGACCACGGCTGGTTCTGGTTCATCCCGTTGAAAAACGGGGTCACCAGCGTGGGCATGGTCACCTGGCCGTACCACATGAAATCCCGCCAGGGTCGGTCGCTCGAGCAGTTCCTGTTCGACAACATCGACACCGTGCCGGAACTCAAGCGTCGCCTGGCCGACGCCTCACTGGTGCGTGACGTGCAGGCCACCGGCAACTTCTCCTACTCGGCCGACCGCACCCACGGCGATCGCTTCATCCTGGTCGGCGATGCCTTCATGTTCATCGACCCGGTGTTCTCCAGCGGCGTGATGCTCGCGATGCAGAGCGGCGTGTTCGGCGCCGATGCCATCGATACCGTCCTGCGCGAGCCGGCCCGGGCGAAACAGGCCCTGAAGGCCTACGACCGCCAGGTGCGCCACGGACCGAAGGAGTTCTCCTGGTTCATCTACCGGATCACCAAACCGGTTATGCGCGACCTGTTCATGGCGCCCCGCAACTTCTTCCGCGTAAAGGAAGCCCTGATCTCGCTGCTGGCCGCCGATATCTATCGCGGCACGCCCATCTGGCGCTCGATCGCCACCCTCAAGGGCATCTACTACATCACCTCGCTGGCTCGACTGCGCCACTCACTGCGCGACTGGTGGGCCCATCGGCGCAAGGTCCAGCCGGTCAGCCAGGACTCCTGATCCACCGATGAATGCCCCGACCTCAAGCCCGGTAACCGATCCCGGAGCGGCGCCCTCGCCGCTCGGAGCGCTCACCCTACCGGATCGGCCGCTGACGGCGATTACGGGTTGTGTGGGCGAACTGCCGCTGCAATGCCTTGCGGGCCCATCGGGTGACATTGCCGAAGGCTTTTCGCTCGACCAGGGCGTCGAGACGACAACGGGGGTCGGGTACTGCCTCGCGACGAGCCCGGGCTTTTCCTTTGGGGTAATCGAGATCGACGAGCAGCCGGGCCTCGCGGACGGCACCGAACGGGCCTACCGACGGCTGTTCGACCGGCTCGAGGAGTCCGATACCCCGCACCTGTGGCGGGTGTGGCAATACCTGCCGGCGATCAACGCGGACGACCCGGAGACCGGCGTGGAGCGCTACCGGTTGTTCAATCAGGGCCGGGCCGCGGCGTTTTCCGCCACCGGCCGGGACGTTGCCGATAGCGCCCCGGCGGCCTGCGCGCTGGGTTGCGACGAGGCCGGGTCCGGCCGCCTGATCTTCCTCGCCGCGAGCATCCCCGCCACGCCGATCGAGAACCCGCGTCAGGTCAGCGCCTATCACTACCCGCCGACCTACGGTGCCAAGAGCCCGATCTTCGCTCGCGCCGCCCTCGCCCGCGGCCCCGTCCATGACTGGCTGTTCATCTCCGGGACCGCGTCGATCACCGGGCATGCGACCCGTCATGTCGGCGACATCCACGCCCAGCTCGACGAAACCCTGGCCAACCTGGAGGCCGTGCGGCGGGTGGCCAACGCCGAACGGCCCGTCGGCTTCCCCGAGTTCGACTTCGATGCCAATGCGCTGATTCGCGTTTACCTGCGTCACCCCGACGACCTCGAGCCGGCCCGGGAACGATTGGAGACCGGGTTGAACGGTTGCAGCCAGATCCAGTTCCTGCGGGCAGACATCTGCCGCGCGGACCTGCTGGTCGAGATCGAGGCCACCCTGCGCCAGCCGCATCGCGGCGATGGCGTCGAATGCGCGCCGTGGATTCCCCTGTGAACCGTAATCGTTTCGTGAAAACCGGCTGGCGGCGCCTCTGGGGCGTCCCCGTCCTGATCCTCGGCTTCGGGGGTCTGGGCGTCCTGCTGATCGGGTGGCTGCCGCTGGCCGTGCTCCTGCTGCTGGTTCGCGGCGACCGGCGTGCGCGAATGACCCGACAGGTCATCCATCAGGCCATGCGGCTCTACCGCGGCTGGCTGACCCTGATCGGCGGCTGTCGCTTCCACACCGCCGCACTCGAGCCGTTGCGGCAGAGCAAGCCGGGGGTGGTGATTGCCAACCACCCGTCCCTGCTCGACGCCCTGGTGGTACTCGCCCACGCCCCCAACGTCGTCTGTGTCATGCGCGCCGGGCTGTTGAAGAACCCGCTGCTTGCCCTGCCGGCGCGCCTGGCGGGCTACCTGCCGAACGACAACCCGGTCGAGATGATGCTGGGTGGGCGTGCGGCGATTCGCGCCGGGTGCCACGTGCTGCTGTTCCCGGAGAGTTCGCGCACGCGTCGAGCCAGTGGAGGCAGCGTGGATGCCTTTCACCCGGCCGCCTTCATGCTGGCCAAACGTGCCGAGGCACCCATCCATGCCTTCCTGTTCCGCTACGACTCGCCGCTGCTGGGCAAGGACGACCCCCTGTGGAGCCCGCCCCGCGTGCCTGTGCGACTGAGCGTGGCACCACTTGCCAACCGCCCGTCGATGCATGCCGAACCGCGCGCCGAGGCCGAGGCATGGCACGCCGCTTATCGACAGGCACTGGAGGTGGCATGAGTTCGACCCCAGACTTCGCCCCCCTGATCCTGATCCCCTGCTACAACCCCGGAGCACGCATCGACACCACGGTCGAGGCGGCCTCCCGCAGCGGCTTGCCCGTCTGGATCGTGGATGACGGCAGCGACGAGTCGACCCGTCGGCGCCTGGCGGACTTGGCGCAGCGCTTCCCGCAGGTGACGGTGCTGCGCCACGAGACGAACCGCGGCAAGGGGGCCGCGGTGCTGACTGGACTACAGGGCGCGCGTGCCCAGGGCTTCACCCATGCACTCACCCTGGATGCCGACGGGCAACACCCGGCCGACCGTATCGACGCGTTCATCGGCGCCGCCGGCGATCAAACCGAGGCCCTGATCCTGGGTCGGCCGGTGTTCTCGGCCGACGCCCCGGCATTGCGCGTACAGGGGCGCAAGGTCTCGAATTTCTGGGCAAACCTGGAAACGCTCTGGGCGGGCATTGGCGACTCGCTGTTCGGCATGCGGGTCTACCCGATCGACGATCTGGTCGCGGTGATGTCGGAAACCCGCTGGATGCGACGCTTCGATTTCGACCCCGAGGCCGCGGTGCGCCTGGCCTGGCGAGGACTGCCACTGGTGAACATGGACGCGCCCGTGCGCTACTTCGATGCCGAGTCCGACGGGGTCTCGCACTTCCGCTACGGGCGGGACAATCGGCTCCTGATCTGGATGCACCTGCGCTTGCTGGCAGGTTTCCTGCGCCGGTTGCCGCGGCTGATCCGACGGCGTTGGCAAGACAGCTGAACCACTGCCTGAATGCGCCCCCGGCGATCTATCGGCCGCCGAACACCTTTTCCAGCAGATCGGTGGTGCGGGCGTAAGGTTCGGTGCGGATCAGCCTTTCCTGTTCCGCGACCTTGAGAAACAGCCCGTCGAGCGCCTTCTCGGTGATGTAGCCGTCCAGGTCCGTGTCACCCGCGAGCATTTGGCCCATCGGTCCGGCGCGGTCCATCATCTGCTTGTAGGCCACCGTGACGCCGGCCCGGTCGGTCGCCGCCTCGACGATGGGTCTAAAACGCGTGGCCAGCTCATCGGAGCTGCTGCGCCGCAGATACGCGGTGGCGGCATCGTTCGGCCCCTCCACGATACCCCTCACGTCATCGAGGCTCATACGCTTGATCGCGCCGAGGAAGACATCGGTCGCCTCGGGCACCGCCTGTTCCGCGGCGTGGTTCATGGTCCCGACGAACTCGTCGGCCAGCCCAGCCTGCCCCAGGGTGCGCAACATCCCCTCGACCTTTTGCAGGTAGCCCGGCAGCGGAATACGCACCTGGGGGTCGTTGAGGTAACCGCCTTCTTGCCCCAGTTGCCTGACGGCCACCTCGACGCCCTTGCTCAGGGCCTCCCGGATGCCTTGGTCCATCTCCCCCTGCGTCAAGCCGGAGGCGACCGATGGGGACTGGGAGTCGCCGCCACTGCCGAGGCCTTCCAGCCGCTTCAGCATGTCGCTGGCGAAATCGGCCTGGGCCGAGCGGTTTGCCAACAGGCCGCCGACCACGATCAGGCCAAGCGCTTGACGTCGATTCATGCTGCATTCCCCGCTAACCGCCTAAAGGTCATCATGACCCGAGATATCCGCCCCCTAGAGGATCGGATGTGAAACTCATGCCCACACTGGGCTTATAGACCATCCAACGACACAGGCTGACCAAACGCAATCACGGTATCGACCCAGCTTGGTGGTCATCCCCTGTCGCGCGCACGCATCAAGTCGGCCATCTCATCGCACTCGGCATCTCCACGACGGTGCAGCCCCTCGATCACACCGTCCCGGTCGGCGGCGGTCTTGTTCTGCGCGAGCTTCTCGATCCCCTCGATCCGTTCGGGCAACAGCTCGATGCCGACGATCGCCGCCTTCATCCCGGCGATCTGCCGGTCGGGCAGGTGATCCCAGTCGAACGGATCGCCGCCGATCCGTGCCTGGTGGGTGTCGATCAGGTGGTGCAGGTGGCGGTCGAGCCACTCGGGATCGCCCTCACCGGCGAGCCGCACGCGGCCGCGCACGTGCACCGACTGGTAGTTCCAGGTCGGCACGCTGGTGTCGTGGGCATCGACGTACCAGCGCGGCGAGACGTAGGCGTCCGGGCCGGTGAAGATGAGGATGGCGGACAACTCGCGACCGTCGGCCAATGCCTCGGCGACCGGGTTCGCCCGCGCGAGATGCGACTCGAACCGCCAGGTCTCGGGCCGCGTTGCTTCGCCAAAACGCAGAAAGGGCAGATGCACGCACGGCATCTGCCCTTTGTCGGCGAGGACCAGGGCGGCGAACGGATGGGTCGCCACCACCTCGGCGATCACCGCCGGATCGTCCTGGCGGAAGTGCGGCGGGATGTAAGTCCCGACCGTCACCGCCTTACTTCACGCCGATCTGCGAGAGATCGCGCACCGCGCCCAGCGAGGCCGAGGTGGTGAGCGCCGCGTAGGCCTTGAGCGCCTGGCTGACGTAGCGCTGGCGATTGACCGGCTTGTAGGCGGCATCACCGCGCTCGATCATCTTCTCGCGACGGTGGGCTAGATCGGCGTCGCTGATATCCAGGTGGATCGTCCGCTCGGGGATGTCGATGACGATGGTGTCGCCCTCTTCCACCAGCGCGATTTCGCCGCCGGAGGCCGCCTCGGGTGAGGCATGACCGATGGACAGTCCCGAGGTGCCGCCAGAGAAGCGCCCGTCGGTGAGCAGCGCACAGTCCTTGCCCAGACCCTTGGACTTCAGGTAGCTGGTCGGGTAGAGCATTTCCTGCATGCCCGGCCCGCCCTTGGGGCCCTCGTACTGGATCACGACCACGTCGCCGGCGACGATCTGGTCGCCAAGGATCGCCTCGACGGCGGCATCCTGCGACTCGAAGACACGCGCCCGGCCGGTGAACTTGAGGATGGACTCGTCCACGCCGGCGGTCTTCACGATGCAACCGTCGCGGGCGATGTTGCCGAACAGCACGGCGAGGCCACCGTCCTTCGAGTACGCGTGCTCGTAGTCGCGGATGCAACCCTTGGCGCGATCGATGTCCAGGCTCGGCCAACGGGTGTCCTGCGAGAACGCGGTCTGGGTCGGGATGCCGGCCGGACCGGCGAGGTAACGGCTCTTGGCCTCGTCGCAGGCGGTCTCGCGCGCGATGTCCCAACGGTCCAGCCCGTCCTTGACGGTCTTGCTATGCACGGTGGGGATGTCGTTGTGCAGCAGACCCGCCCGGTCGAGCTCACCCAGGATCGCCATCACGCCGCCGGCACGGTGCACGTCCTCCATGTGGTACTGGGCCGTGCTCGGCGCGACCTTGCACAGGTGCGGGATCTTGCGGCTCATGTGGTCGATGTCGGTCATGTCGAACTCGACCTCGCCCTCGCGCGCCGCGGCCAGCAGGTGCAGCACGGTGTTGGTCGAGCCGCCCATGGCGATGTCGAGCGCCATGGCGTTCTCGAACGCCTCGCGCGTGGCGATCGAGCGCGGCAGCACCGAGGCATCGTCGTTCTCGTAGTAGGCCTTGGCGAGGCGGACGATCTGACGACCGGCCTCAAGGAAGAGCTCGCGACGATCAGCATGTGTCGCCAGCAGCGAGCCGTTGCCCGGCAACGACAGGCCCAGCGCCTCGGTTAGACAGTTCATCGAGTTGGCCGTGAACATGCCCGAGCAGGACCCACAGGTTGGGCAGGCGGATCGTTCGATCTGCGCGAGTGTCTCGTCGGAGACCGAATCGTCGGCCGCCTTGACCATCGCATCGACCAGGTCGAGCTTGATCACCTCGTCGGAATCCGGCGACAGCCGGGTCTTGCCTGCCTCCATCGGCCCGCCGGAGACGAACACCACCGGGATGTTCAGACGCATGGCGGCGTTGAGCATCCCCGGGGTGATCTTGTCGCAGTTGGAGATGCACACCAGCGCGTCGGCACAGTGGGCGTTGACCATGTACTCGACCGAGTCGGCGATGATGTCGCGGCTGGGCAGCGAGTAGAGCATGCCGCCGTGGCCCATGGCGATGCCGTCATCGACCGCGATGGTGTTGAATTCCTTGGCGATCCCGCCGGCGGCCTCCACCTCGCGCGCCACCAGCTGGCCCATGTCCTTCAGATGGACGTGGCCCGGCACGAACTGGGTAAACGAATTGGCGATCGCGATGATCGGCTTGCCGAAATCGTCGTCCTTCACGCCCGTCGCGCGCCACAGGGCGCGGGCACCGGCCATGTTGCGGCCGTGGGTGGTGGTCTTGGAACGATAATCGGGCATGGATCGGGTCTCCGAAAAACGGGGTTAATCGATGATGTCGACCAGCGCGCCTTCCCGGACGCGGTCGAACAGCGTAATCACGTCGGCGTTGGTCATGCGCACGCAACCGTGCGAGGCCGGCTGGCCGATACGGCCCTCTTCCGGCGTGCCGTGGATGTAGATGTAGCGCTGCTTGGAGTCGACCTCGCCACCCTGGTTGACGCCGGGTTCGAGGCCCTCGAGCCAGAGGATGCGGGTGGTGACGTCGTCGCGCGCGGCGCGCTCGTCCGGCCCCGTCAGGATCTCGGCCAGCTCGCCGGTGGGCCTGCGACCACGAAAGATCATGCCGCGAGGGGCATCGGCGCCGATCTTCTGATCCACTCGATGCAGGCCCAGCGGCGTCTGCAGGCTGCCTTCCCGATTACCGGTGCCCTTCTCGGCAGTGGATACCGGGAAGGACCCGACCAGTTCGCCGGATTCGTACAGGTAGAGCCGTTGCCCCGGCACGTCGACGACCAGCGCCTGGTCGCCCGCCTCCCCGTTGGCGGCGAGCCGGTCGGCCATTGCGGCCGCCGAACGGGCCACCCGGTCGGGCACGCTGGTTTCGGCAACGGTCACGGCAGCCGACTCACCCGCCGATGCCATCGACGGCCCACCGAACGCGGTCAGGACCACGAACGAGACGGCAGCGCACCACGCCAGCCCCACACGGCTACTGGTCATTGTAAAGACCGACGGAGACGATATCCCGGGAGCGCCGTGACGCCCCGGCCGCCCCGTTGGCCTTGTCGCGCTCGCTATCGGCACGGCTGCTCGCCAGGTTGTCGAGGTAGGCGGTGTCGATGTCGTTGGTGACGTAGTCGCCGGTGAAGCAGGAGCAGTCGAACTCGTTGAGCGTCGGGTTGCCCTGGCGCACGGCCTCCTTGAGGTCCTCGAGGTCCTGGTAGATCAGGTCGTCGGCGCCGATCGCATCGCGGATCGCGTCGACATCGCGGTTGTGGGCGACGAACTCGTCCGCCGCCGGCATGTCGATGCCGTAGACATTGGGGTAGCGCACCGCCGGCGCGGCCGAGGCCATGAACACCTTCTTGGCACCGGCCTCGCGGGCCATGCGGATGATCTCGCTGGAGGTGGTGCCGCGCACGATGGAGTCGTCGACCAGCAGCACGTTCTTGCCGCGGAACTCGAGATCGATCGCGTTGAGCTTCTGGCGCACCGAGCGCTTGCGCTTGGCTTGGCCCGGCATGATGAAGGTGCGTGCGATGTAGCGGTTCTTGACGAAGCCTTCGCGGTACTTGAGGTTCAGGTTGACCGCGATCTCCAGCGCCGCGGTGCGGCTGGTGTCGGGGATCGGGATCACCACGTCGATATCGTGGTGGGACCACTCGCGCTGGATCTTCTCGGCCAGCATTTCGCCCATGCGCATGCGGGCCCGGTAGACCGAGACGTCGTCGATGATCGAATCCGGACGCGCGAGGTAGACGTACTCGAAGATGCAGCTGGCGTACTGCGGATCGTCGGCGCACTGGCGCAGCGTCACTTCGCCCTCGCGGGAGATGAAGATGGCCTCGCCGGGAGCGAGGTCGCGGACCAGTTCGAACTCGCCGGCCTCGATCGCGACCGACTCGGAGGCGATCATGTACTCGGTGCCATGCTCGGTCTCGCGCTTGCCGTAGCAGACCGGGCGGATGCCGCGCGGATCGCGGAAGGCGAACACGCCCTCGCCGGCGATCAGACCGATCACGGCGTAGGCACCGCGGGCCCGGCGATGGACGTTGGTGATCGCGGCGAAGACGTCATCGGCGGTCGGACGCGCCCCGGCGATGGCACCCAGCTCGTGGGCGAAGACGTTGAGCAGCACCTCGGAATCGGAATTCGTGTTGAGGTGGCGACGATCCTCGGCCACCACGGCGGCGCGCAGCTCGTCGACGTTGGTGAGGTTGCCGTTGTGCCCCATCGCGATGCCGAACGGCGCATTGACGTAGAAGGGCTGCGCCTCGGCCGAGGAGTCACAACCGGCCGTCGGGTAGCGGACGTGGCCGATACCCATGTTGCCCATCAGCTGGCGCATGTGACGGGTGTGGAAGACGTCCTTGACCAGTCCGTTTTCCTTGCGGAGAAAGAGCCGTTCCTCGTCGGAGGTGAGGATGCCCGCCGCATCCTGACCCCGGTGCTGCAATACGGTCAGACCGTCATACAGCGCCTGATTCACCGGCGATTTCGCCACCATCCCAATAATGCCGCACATGCGTCAAACCACCTCGGTATGTAACCGTGCAAAAAGTCAAAAGGCCTCGGCTCGGGCGGTCCCGCCCGAGGCCGAAACGGCGACGCCGGAGCGGTCGTTCGACCGTTCCGGCGTGATTCGGGGTCGCCCCGAGGGCGATCTGCGTCCGGCAGATCGCCACGTTGTCCTTGCCACGTTGTCGTCCAAGGGGATCGTCACCACTGCACGTTGCGGGCGACGTCCGCCGGCAGGATCGCCAGCAGCCACTCGGATACCACCTGGAAGTGCGGTATCAGCATGGATGCCTGCCACCATTCTTCCTTCGGCAGGGCCGTGAACCCGCCCAGTAGCAGCAGTCCGGCGACGATCAACACGCCACGCAGCAGGCCGAAAACCATCCCGACCGATCGATCCGTGCCGGACAGGCCGGTCGTCTCGACCAGCTTCGAGATCGCCCAGTTGATGATTCCGCCCAGGATCAGCACCACCACGAACAGCGCCACGAAGGCGATCGCCACCCGCGCGGACGGAATGTCTACCGCCTCGGGCACCAGCACGGCGGCCGTCTGCGAAAACGCCAGCGCAATACCGAACGCCGCGATCCAGGTGATCAGCGAGACCACCTCCTTGACGAAGCCCCGCACCAGGGCAATCGCCGTCGAGATCAGGACGATTGCCAGCAGTATCCAGTCGACCATCGTCATGGCGTCCTCCCTGCCCGATCGATCACGCGTCCTTCCGCCCTGCTCACTTGGTCATCACCAGTCCGTCGCGGCCAATGCGCTGGCGCAGTCGTTCGGTGGCCTCGCCGGCCAGGTCACGCGTGGCATAAGGGCCGACGCGCACGCGCCAGACCGTGCCCTGCTCCGAGAACAGCGGCGTCACCGACACGTCGAAGCCGGACGACTCGACCGATTCGGCCAGTGCGCGCGCGTTCCGCTCGTCGGAGAAGCTGCCCAGCTGCACCACGTATTCGCCGCTGGCCGAACTCTCCGGAAGGTCGTCCGCCGACGAATCCTCATCCGCCTTATCGGCCTGGGCGGCAGCGGAGTCCTCGGCCGACTCGGATTCCGCGTCCTCGTCGCGCCGGGCCGGTTCCGGTGCCGACTCGACAACCGACACCTCATCGGCCGCCTGGCTCGCCGGTTCGACGGCTTCCCCCTCGGATTCGGGCATCATCTCCTCGGGCGTCGATGCCGCGGCTTCTTCGCTTTCCTCCACGGATTCGCCGCCCGACCGGGCCGCGTCCGAGCCGGACGCCTCGCGGGCCTCGATCGGTGTCTGATCGGGGAACAGCGAGGTGGGCGGGTTTTCGAGTGGCTCGCCCGTCTCGCCGGGCGGCTGCGGCACCTCGATGCGCTCGACGCCTTCGACCTCGGGCTTTTCCGGGGCGGTCTGCACCCGGAGGCTGTCGATACCACTGCCATCGAGCCACAACGGCAACAGCAGCACGGCCAGCGCCACCACCACCGAGGCGCCCACCAATCGTTGGCGGAAACGCGACTCGGTCCAGCTTGATTCGGTTTGCTCTGCCACGGCGTCCTCTTTGCCTCGTTGCGACGGGGGCGCTTCAATGCCCGGCATTGTCTCGCGTATCGAGTCGCGCCCGCAATGGACCGACCACGTGGAACGAACCGAACACCACGATCTCGTCGATCTCGCGGGCCTCGGCAAGCGCCGCATTATACGCACCCGACAGGTCGGCTTCACGGTTGACCCGGTCCGCGCCGGCCTTCGCCAGCGCCGACTCGATCCGACCAATCCCGGCCGCCCGCGGTTCCGCAAGCGGGGCGATCCACCAGGCATCGAAACAGTCGGCCAATACCTGGACCACTGCCTCGATCGGCTTGTCATCCAGGGCCGAAAACACCGCCAGACGCCGGCCGGCGGGCTTGGCCTCCAACGCCGCGGCGAGTGTGCGGGCCGCCTCGACATTATGGGCCACGTCAAAGATCACCGTCCGCCCGCGGTCGACGAATCGCTCCAGCCGACCGGCCAGGCGGACCGTTTCCAGCCCCTGCCGGACGGCCTCATCCGGGATGGCAAGCGGACTGCGCGGGTGTTGCAACAACGCAACGACGCCCGCGGCGTTATTCCACTGGTGCCGCCCGACAAGCGCCGGTCGTGGCAGGCAGATGATCCGATCGCCGCGGACCAGGCCGAAGACCGGCTGTCCGACGTGATCCGGGGTCGGGCAATCGGCAGAGACACTGAAATCCGCGCCGAGCGACAGCATGTCCGCACCGAGACGCGCGGCGGACACGGCCACCGAATCGACCGGGTCGGGATCGACATACACCGCCGGCTGGCCGGCGCGCAGAATGCCGGCCTTCTCGGCGCCGATGGCCTCACGCCCTTCGCCCAGCCAATCCTGGTGATCAAGCCCGATGGCGGTGATCAGGGCGAGATCGGCATCCAGGGCATTGACCGCGTCCAGCCGACCACCCAGGCCGACCTCGAGCACCCAGACGTCGACGCCCGCCTCGGCAAACACCAGAAACGCCGCCACCGTCAGCCACTCGAAATAGGTCAAGGCGTCGCTGTCGGGGTGGCGCTCGATGCGTTCGAATGCGCGAACCAGGGCGTGCGCATCGACCATCTCGCCGTCAATCAGAAAGCGCTCGCGCACGTCGACCAGGTGCGGCGAGGTGTAGCTGCCCACTCGATAGCGCGCCGCGCGACAGATGGCCGATGCCATCATCACGCTCGATCCCTTGCCGTTGGTGCCGGCCACGGTGATCACGCAGGCGGCCGGACGGTCACCCAGCAGGTCACGCGTGAGGCGCCGGCAACGCTCGACCCCCGGTTCGATCCGGTTGGGATCGCGCTCGAGCAACGCCTCGAGCCAGGCATCGACCGAACGGCTCACGACATCCGACCCCGGCAGGTGACTGTCAGGACTGGCAGAACGGTGCGCCTGGTCACGAGGCGGCGGTGGCACGCTCGCGGGGCAGGTCCTTTTTCTGCAGGTTGGCCACCAACAGGGCGACGGTCTGCGGCAGCTCGTCGCGGGGCACGATCATGTCGATCGCGCCGTGCTCGAGCAGGAATTCGCTGCGCTGGAAGCCCTCGGGGAGGGTCTCGCGGACGGTCTGTTCGATCACGCGTGGACCGGCAAAGCCGATCAGCGCATTGGGTTCGGCGATCTGCACGTCGCCGAGCATGGCAAGCGAGGCCGAGACGCCGCCCATGGTCGGGTCGGTCAGCACCACGATGAACGGCAGCTGCTTTTTCGACAGGCGGGTCAGCGCCGCCGAGGTCTTGGCCATCTGCATCAGCGAGAACAGCGCTTCCTGCATGCGCGCCCCGCCCGAGGCGGTGAACACCACCAGGGCGCAGCGGTTCTGGATCGCCGCCTCGACGGCGCGGACGAACTTCTCGCCGACCACCGAGCCCATCGAGCCGCCCATGAAGGCGAAGTTGAACGCCGTGGCGATCACCGGCACGCCATTGGTGCTGCCGCGCATGACCACCAGCGCATCCTTCTCGCCGGTCTTCTTCTGGCTCGCGCTGATGCGGTCGCGGTATTTCTTCTGGTCGCGGAACTTGAGCATGTCCACCGGTGAGATGTCGGCGAACAACTCCTCACGACCGGTTTCGTCGAGAAACGCATCCAGACGGGCGCGCACGGCGATGCGCATGTGGTGTCCGCACTTGGGGCACACCTCGAGGTTGCGTCGCAGCTCCTCGCGGTAGAGCACGGCATCGCAGCCGTCGCACTTGACCCACAGGCCTTCCGGCACACCGCGCTTGCCGGTGCTTTCCGTTCGGATGCGTGATGGAATCAGTTTGTCCAGCCAGCTCATGCGCGAACTCTCCCAGGATGATGTCGTTCTCGGGCCGGCCCAACGCGATCCTCGCGGTGGAGCGACCGTAGGTGTGTGTCGTTAGTGGCGCGCCGTTTCCACGGCCGCGCGCAACTCGGCGAGAAAGCCGCGCACGGCCTCCAGCCCCTGGGCGTTCATGCCGCCGGCCGCCGAGGCCTGCTCGTGGATCAGGCGCACGATGGCGCTGCCGACGATGACGGCATCCGCCACCCGGCCGACCTGCCCGGCGGTCTCGGCGTCACGAATGCCGAACCCGACGCCCACCGGCAACGCGCAGGCCTCGCGCACGCCCTCGACCTGCGAGGCGAGCGCATCGGTGTCGAGGTTGGCCGCCCCGGTCACGCCCTTGAGCGAGACGTAGTAGACAAAGCCCGAGCCCTTGGTGGCCACCTCGCGGGTGCGCGCCGCGCTGGTGGTCGGCGCGAGCAGGAAAATCGGGGACATGCCGCGCTCGCCCAGCGCCGCGGAGAGCTCGTCGGCCTCTTCCGGCGGCAGGTCGACCGTCAGCACGCCGTCCACGCCGGCGGCGGCTGCCTTGTCGACGAACGCGGCCACGCCGATCGCCTCGATCGGGTTCTGGTAGCCCATCAGCACCACGGGCGTATGGCTATCGCGCTTGCGGAACTCGGCGACGAGATCGATCACGCCGCGCAGACCTAAGCCCGATTTGAGGGCACGCTCGTGCGCGGCCTGGATGACGGGCCCGTCGGCCATCGGATCGGAGAACGGCACGCCCACCTCGATGGCATCCGCCCCGCCCTCGACCATCGCGTGCATCAGTTCGACCGTCGCCTCGGCGCTCGGGTCGCCGGCGGTGATGTAGGGAATCAGGGCGGCGCGGTTCTCGCCCTTGAGGCGTTCGAACAGGGAGGCCAGGCGGCCGGCGGGTTGCTGGGTCGTCTCGCTCACAGTTCGATCCCCTCGAGCTTGGCCACGGTGTTGATGTCCTTGTCGCCCCGACCGGACAGGTTGACCAGGATGCGCTGCCCGCCACGCGCCTCGGCCAGCAGGCGGGCGTGGGCAACGGCATGGGCCGACTCGATCGCCGGGATGATGCCCTCGCAGCGCATGGTGTCGTGGAAGGCCGCCATGGCCTGGTCGTCGGTGATCGCGGCGTACTGCACGCGACCGATGTCCTTGAGCCAGGAATGCTCGGGCCCGACGCCCGGGTAGTCGAGCCCGGCGGAGATCGAGTGCGTGCCGATGATCTGGCCGTTCTCGTCTTCCATCAGGTAGGTGCGGTTGCCGTGCAGCACGCCCGGACGACCGGCGGTCAGCGGGGCGGCGTGACGCCCCGTCTCGACGCCGTCACCGCCGGCCTCGGAGCCGTGCAGCTCGACCGACTCGTCGGCGAGGAAGGCGTGGAAGATGCCCATCGCGTTCGAGCCACCGCCGACGCAGGCGACCACCTGGTCCGGCAGTTCGCCGGTCTTCTCCAGCATCTGGGCGCGGGCCTCGCGGCCGATCACCGACTGGAAGTCGCGCACCATCTGCGGGTACGGGTGCGGGCCGGCCACGGTGCCGATAATGTAGAAGGTGTCGTCAACGTTGGTCACCCAGTCGCGCATCGCCTCGTTCAACGCGTCCTTGAGCGTGCGGGTACCGGAATCGACCGGCACCACCTTCGCGCCCAACAGCCGCATGCGAAACACGTTCGGCGCCTGGCGCTGGATGTCGTCGGCGCCCATGTAGACCACGCACTCGATACCGAGGCGCGCAGCCACGGTCGCCGTGGCCACGCCGTGCTGGCCGGCGCCGGTCTCGGCGATGATGCGGGTCTTGCCCATGCGTTTGGCCAGCAGGGCCTGGCCGAGGGCGTTGTTGATCTTGTGCGCGCCGGTGTGGTTGAGGTCCTCGCGCTTGAGCCAGATCTCGGCGCCGTAGAGCTCGGACAGGCGCTTGGCGTGGTAGAGCGCGGTGGGACGACCGACGTAGTCGCGCAGGTCCGACTCGAACTCCTCGATGAAGCCGGGGTCGTTGCGGTATTTCTCGTAGGCGGCGGTCAGCTCCTCGATCGGCTCCATCAGGGTCTCGGCCACGTAACGGCCCCCGTAATCCCCGAAGCGACCGCGCTGGTCCGGGAAGCTCGCGTAATCGACCGGCGCGCCAGTCGCCTTAACGTTGGTTTCGGGCATGACCCACCCCTCGCATGAATGCATGAATTTTGTCGGCCGACTTGATGCCCGGCGCCTCTTCTACCCCACTGGAGACGTCCACGGCGTAAGGCGACAGCGTGTCGATTGCGTCGGTCACGTTCTCCGGCGACAGCCCGCCCGCCAGGATCCAGGGACGGCGGTCGCGTCCGTTGTCCCGCGGCCAACGGTTCCAGTCGAAGGGGTGACCGGTCCCGCCCAGGCCGCTGACCGCGTGGCTGTCGATCAGGAATCCGCGGGCCGTGTGATGCTCCTGCCGGACCCGCTGGCGCGCCTCGTCGTCCAGCTCGGCGCTGACCGCCTTGATGTAGGGACGGCCGAACTGCCGGCAGAAGCGCCCCGTCTCGCTGCCGTGAAACTGCAGCAGATCCGGACCGACCTGATCGATGACCGTTTCGACCCAGTCCACGCTCGGGTCGGAGAACAGGGCGACCGTCTGCACGAAGGCCGGCACCCGGGCAACCAGATCGCGCGCCGTCTCGACGCGGATCGAGCGCCGGCTGGCCGGCACGAACACGAAGCCCAACGCGTCGGCCCCGGCGGCAACCGCGGCCTCCACATCGGCCAGCCGCGTGATTCCGCAGATCTTTACCCGTGTGCGGCTGTTGTCCACCGGATTCTCGGCCCTCGTGAAAAAGAGAAGTACAAAACAATGTGGGCCGCGGATTCTAGCAGGATTCCCGGGGCCTCTCGACTCCCGGGGCAGGCCACCACGGATCGCGGGGTCCGCGGCCGAGTACGTCGTGTCGGCCCCCCTGACCGCGACCCGCCCCAGCCCATCTGCCGTAACTCAGCCCATCTGCTCGAACAGCGGCCGGCGCGGCTGGGTCGGCAGGCCAACGGGTTCCGGGTACTCGACCCCGGTGAGGTACAGACCATCCGCGGGGGCGGTAATTCCCGCCGCCTCGCGCTGGCAGGCGGCAAGCGCCTCGCTGATCCAGTCGACCGGCCGCTCGCCGCTGCCTACCGCGAACAGGCTGCCGACGATGTTCCTCACCATGTGATGCAGGAAGGCGTTGGCCCGCACGTCGATGAACAGGTACTCGCCCTGTCGGGTGATCTCGATGCGTTCGACCGTCCGCACCGGGGAATGGGCCTGGCAATCCTTGCCGCGGAAGCTGGAGAAATCGTGCTCGCCGACCAGCCGATCGGCGGCCGCCTGCATCCGCGCCTCGTCCAAGGGGCGGTACCACCAGCTCAAGCGCCCCGCGGCGATCGCCGGCCGCGTCGATCGGTTGATCAGGCAGTAGCGATACTCGCGGGCGGTGGCGGAGAAACGGGCGTGGAAGGTCTCGTCGACCTCTCGGACCCACAGGGCAGTGATGTCGCGCGGCAGGTGCTGCATCGTGCCCATCTGCCAGCCGTAGAGCGGCCGTTCGACCTCGACATCGAAATGGATCACTTGGCCCGTGGCATGCACGCCACGGTCGGTGCGCCCGGCACAGACCACCTCGACCGGCCCGTCGGCCACGCGGCTGATCGCCCGCTCGACGCGCTCCTGCACGGAGTCGCTGTGAGACTGACGTTGCCAACCGTGGTACCGCCCGCCGTCGTACTCGATGCCCATGGCCAATCGCATGCCCGCTCCCCTCGAATTGCCCGTCGAATTGCCCGTTGCGCAGACCCGCCCGTCCGGTCGGGAGGCGCGATGATACCGGGAAAGGCCGCGTACACCCACGGGGCGGCCAGGCACCCACCGACTCGATGGTTAATAAGTATCTCGCAACGTACTGATGTAGCGGGCAGTTCCGGGAGCGCGTGCTAGCATCCATCCGAAAGGGATGACCAACGCGGGTTTCATATATTAGAGTTTACTGATATAGTCCGCGCTCACCGGGAGGGACCGGCGGTGCCAAGGCGCGCCCGACTGAATCGGGACGCCCCTTGCCCGTCCACGCCGACCGGGATCGCGAACGATGTCTCCGGACTCTCCGCAACCGTTTTTCAAGGACACGCAGCATGGCGCGCAGCAATCACCCCCGGCTTTCATCGAAGGTTTCCTCGGGCGACGACGGCGTCTCGACCGCTCGCCTACCCGGACCGCGGCTGCTCCCGACGGTCATCGCGCTGGCCCTGACCCTCGGCGGACAGGCGATGACCAGCCAGGCGCTGGCCGTCGAGACCGAGGCGGTCGACTTTACTGCCGAGACCCCGGCAGGCGACAGCCGGCAGGCACTCACCCTGCCGTTCAACGAGGCGGTCGAGCGCACGCTCAACCAGAACGCGGCCGTGGATCTCTCCCAGGCCCGCATCGCCGAGGCCCGTGCCGCGATCGAACAGGCAAACGGCAACCTCCTGCCCACGCTTGACCTGTCGTTCGGCGTGATGGGCTCGAACAACCCGCTCAATGTCTTCGGCATGAAGCTGCAGCAGGAGCAGGCGAACTTCAACGACTTCGGCGCCGGGGAGTTTTTCCAAACCTACGCGAACGACCCGGCCAATCTCCCTGCGGCCCTGGAAACCGAGCCGGACAATCTCAACGACCCCGGCTGGCACCACAACTTCCAGACCTCGCTGAAGCTCTCCATCCCGATCTACAACGGCGGCAAGATCCGGGAGATGCGCACCCAGGCCCAGGCCCTGCTGCAGGCGGCGCAATCGGGCGACGAGGCCGCGCGCCAGCAGCTGGTCCTGCACACCGTCGAGGCCTACGCGGGCATCAACACCGCCGAGGCCTTCGTCGAGGTCGCCAGCCAGGCGCGCGAGGCGGCCAGGTCCTTCCGGGATCTCTCGCAGAAGCTCTACGACGAGGGCGTGGTCACCAAGGCCGATCTGCTCAAGGCCAAGGTCAACCTCGGCGAGCGCGAGCTCGACGTCGAGAACGCCCGCAACCAGGCGGCCAACGCCGCCGACGGGCTCAAGGTACTCACCGGCATCGACACCGGCCGCGACATCGATCTCAACGAGGCGATCGACGTCGCCCTGCCCGAGACCACCCTCGAGGAGGCCCGGCAGCTCGCGCTGTCGAACAACCCGCGCATCCAGGCCCTGCGTGGCCGCATCGCCGCGGCGCGCGCCGAGGTCGACGTGGCCCGCGCCGATTACAAGCCGCAGTTCAACCTGATGGCGCAACAGGACTTCAACGACGACACGGTCGGCCTGCGCAACGACAGCTACACCGTCGGCGGCGTGCTGACCTGGCGGGTGTTCGACTTCGGCGCCCGCTCCGGCAAGGTCGACCGCGCCCGGGCGAAGGTCGACGCCAGCCTGGCCGAGCGCCAGCAGGCCCTCGACAAGCTGATCGGCCAGGTCGGCAAGGTCTGGCGCGAGGCCAACATGGCCGAAAAGCGCGTCGAGGTGCGTCGCCTGGCCATCAGCCAGAGCGAGGAGGCCGTGCGTCTCGAGACCCTGCGCTACCAGCAGGGCCTGGCGACCATGACCGAACTGCTCGCCGCGCAGACCGAACTCGACAACGCGCGGGCCGAGCTGATCCGCGCGCGCTTCCAGCGCACCATGCAGCGCGCCGCCCTGTGGCTGGCGCTGGGCGAACTCGGACCCGAGCGGGTCGAATCGGTGCGCGCCGACGGCGTCGAGGCCGCGCTCGACACCTCCGAATCCTGAACGGCCGCCCTGCCCGGCCGCGGTACCCATTGCGATCCAACCAACGAGATCCATCGATGATGCAGCACGCGACACACCCGCTCCTTTCCCAGGTCACGGACCAGCGGCTCGCCCGCCGACTGGTTGTTCCCCTGCTCGCCGGCCTCATGCTGGCAGGCTGCGGCGGTGAACCGACCGAGCAGCCGTCGGCGAATGCCGGCGCCGAGGTCCAGGCCGACTGGATCACGGTCGATGCCGGCGAGGTCGACGACACCGCGCTGTTCCCCGGCACGGTGATCGCGAGCGACCAGTCGCCGATCGCCTCGCGGATGATGGGCTACGTCCGCGAGATCAACGTCCGCGAGGGCGAGACCGTCGAGAAAGACCAGCCGTTGCTCACCATCGACCAGAGCGACGTCGACAGCCAGATTCGCCAGGCCGAGGCGGCGCTGGCCAAGGCGCGTTCCGGGCTGGCCAACGCGCGCAGCAACTACGAGCGGTTCCAGCGCCTCTACGAGGAAAACGCCGTACCCAAGCAGCAGTTCGAGCAGATGCGCACCGCCTACGAGGTCGCCCAGGGCGATTTCAACGCCGCCCAGGCTGCCGTCGAGCAGGCGCGCTCGCAGGTCAACTACGCCCAGATCCGCGCCCCGTTTGCCGGCACCATCGTCCAGCGCATGGTCGATCCGGGCCAGCTCGCCACACCGGGCCAGCCGCTCCTGATGCTGATGGGCAGCGGCGATCGCGAAGTGCAGGTCGAGGTGGACGACCAGGCCTACGCGCGGCTGGACGAAGGCGACAGCCTCGAGGTCAGCTACCGCGATGCCGACGGCAACCCGGCCAGCTTCACCGCCGAGGTGCTGCGGCTGGTGTCGGCCGCCGACCCAATCACCCGCACCCACACGGTCAAGCTGAGCGTGCCGGCCGAACTGTCGCTCACGCCGGGCAACTTCGTCACCGTCAGCGTGGTGCTCGACCAGAAGGCGGCGATCCTGGTGCCGGCGGGGGCCGTTCACGATCGTGGCGGCATGCAGGGCGTGTTCGTGCTCGATGACGAGGACCGTGCCCGGTTCCGCCTCGTGCGCGTCGGCCAGGAACGCGGTGACCAGGTCGTCGTGCTGGCCGGCCTGCGTGACGGTGACCGCGTGATCACCGAGGCCGAGGGGCGACTCGCCAACGGGGTGCGCGTCGTGTCGGGCAACGCAGCCGAGGGTGATGCATCGTCATGAGCCAGACGACCAACACCAAGGATCCTAAGCTGAACCTCGCCGGCCGACTGGCCAACAGCTTTCTCTACTCGAAGATCACCGCGCTGATCATGATCGCCATCACCCTGTTCGGGCTGATGGCGGTGCTGATCACCCCGCGCCTGTACAACCCGGAGATCGTGGTGCCGGGCGCGCAGATCTTCGTCCAGCGGCCCGGGAATGACGCCGCCCAGATCGAGGACCAGGTGGTCAAGCCGCTCGAGGCCTTGATGGCCCGTCTCAAAGGCGTCGAGCACACCTACGGCGTGGCCATGGACGATTTCGGCATGGTCACCGTGCAGTTCGAGGTGGGTAGCGACGAGGAGGCGAGCCTGCTACGCCTGTACAACGAGATCTCGCGCAACCTCGACCGTCTGCCGCCCAACACCAGCATGCCGCTGGTCAAGAGCATCGGCATCACCGACGTGCCGATCATGAGCCTGACCCTGAGCTCCGAGGCGCTCGACAGCACCCAGCTGCGCGAGGTCGGCCAGCGCCTGCTCGAGCAGGTGCAGAACGTGCCCGAGGTGGGCGCCAGCGAGGTGATCGGCGGTCATCGCCGCGTGCTCGCCATCGATGTGGACCCGCAGCGC
This sequence comes from Guyparkeria sp. SB14A, assembly GCF_005096345.1. NCBI lineage: Bacteria > Pseudomonadati > Pseudomonadota > Gammaproteobacteria > Chromatiales > Thioalkalibacteraceae > Guyparkeria > Guyparkeria sp. SB14A. The sequence goes on from NZ_SWAW01000009.1 coordinate 40,997, forward strand.
CTCGCCGCGACCGGCGTGCCGATGAGCCGGCTGAGCGAGATGCTTCAGGGCGCGAACGTCGTGTTGCCGGGCGGTGCCCTGACCAACGACAACCAGGAAATCCGCCTGCGGACCGATGCGGCCTTCACCGGCCCCGAGGACCTCGAGAACCTGGTCATCGGTCAGCACGAGCAGCGACCGATCTACCTCGCCCAGGTCGCGGACATCACCTACACCCCCGAGGAAAACGACCAGTACACCACCCACGCCTTCGGCCCGGCCAACACCCTGGGCAAAGCCGCGGGCGACCCCACCGCGGCGGTCACCGTGACGGTGGGCAAGCGCGCCGGGGCCAACGCGGTCACCGTGGCCGCGGCGGTCAAGGAGAAGCTCGAGATCATCGAGCGCGAGCTCCTGCCCGAGCAGGTCGATCTCACCATCACCCGCGACTACGGCGATCGGGCCGACGACGCGGTCAACACCCTGATCGAACACCTGGGCGTCGCCGTGCTGGTGGTGCTGATCATCCTGTTCTTCTTCCTCGGCTGGCGCGAGGCGCTGATCGTCACCCTGACCGTGCCGCTGACACTGTTCGTGGTGCTGGGCGTGGGCTGGATCTTCGGCCAGACGATCAACCGCATCTCGCTGTTCGGCCTGATCCTGTCACTGGGCCTGCTGGTGGACGCCGCGATCGTCGTGATCGAGAACATCCACCGCCACCTGCACGAGGGCAAGGAACCGTCGTTCGCCGATCTACTCGTGCGGGCGACCAACGAGGTCGGCAACCCGACCAACATCGCCACCCTGGCCGTCATCCTCGCCTTCGTGCCGATGGCGTTCGTGTCGGGGATGATGGGGCCGTTCATGCTTCCCATCCCGATCAACGTCTCGGTGGCGATGATCGCCTCGCTGATCCTGGCCTACATCATCGTGCCCTGGACGGCCTACCGCTGGCTGGGCTCGAAGGCACGCAAGGCGCTGGCGAAACGCGACACCCTCGAGGGCGACCCGCACCACGAGGACTGGCTGATGCGCAACTACAAGCGCGTCGCCAAGCCGCTGCTGGGCTCGCGGGGCTTCTCGCTCGCCTTCCTCCTGCTCGTGCTGGGCCTGATGATCGCCTCGATGCTGATGCCGGCCTGGCAGTTCGTGCGCGACTCGGGTATGAACGGCCCGCTCTCCCCGGCGGGCGTCAGCCTGAAGATGCTGCCCGAGGGCAACGTCGACACCTTCCTGCTCGAGGTCAACACGCCCGAGGGCACGGCGGTCGAGCGCACCTCGCTGGTGGCCGACGCCGTGGGCCGCGTCGTCTCGCAGAATCGCTACGTGACCGACTACCAGACCTACGTCGGCCGCACCGGGCCGCTGACCTTCGCCGGCATGGTACGCGGCGACATGATGCGCCAGGCGCCCAACATGGCACAGATCCGCGTCAACCTGGTCGACCGGCATCACCGCCCGGTGACCAGCGAGGTCGCCATGGAGATGTGGGAGCAGCTCGAGTCCGTGCGCGAGCGGCACGCGGATTCCGATATCAAGCTGTTCCTCACCCCGCCGGGCCCGCCCGTCCGCGCCCAGGTCCTCGCCCGCATCCACGGGCCGGACTACGAGACGCTGCGCGAGATCGCCACCCAGGTGCGCGGTCGTTTCGAGGACGTCTACGGCATGATCAACGTCGACGACTCGATCACCGCCGATGCGCCGGAGTACCGCATCGAGGTCAACCAGACCAAGGCACTGCAGTCGGGCATCGCCCCGGCGCAGATCGCCAAGGTGGTTCACGAGTACGTCAACGGCCAGACCCTGGGCACCGTGCACGACACCGACACCTCGGAGCCGGTCAACATCGTGTTGCGCCTCGACCAGGCCAACCGCGCCTGGATCCGCCAGATCCGCGACCTGACCGTCACCAACCCCGAGGGCAAGGCGGTCAAGATCGGCAACCTGGTCGACATCCGCGAGGGCACGGTCACCAAGCCGATCATGGACCGCGACCAACACCCGGTGGTCTTCGTCCAGGGTGACCTGTTGGGCTCGAGCCCGGTCTACGCCACGCTGACGCTCAACAAGTGGCTCAACGAGATGGAGCTCGACGGCAACGTCGAGATCAGCACCGGCAACCTCGGCTTCGTCGACAGCCAGCCGGACGACCTGGAGGGCTACCAGGTGCTCTGGGGCGGTGACATGCGGCTCACGCTGGACGTGTTCCGCGACCTGGGGGCGGCCTTCATCGTCGCACTGGTGTTCATCTACCTGCTGCTGGTTGCCTACTACCAGTCGTTCATGCTGCCGGTGATCGTCATGGGCGCGATTCCGCTCACCCTGGTGGGCATCTTCCCGGGCCACTGGCTGTTCGACATGCCGTTCAACGCCACCTCGATGATCGGCTTCATCGCGCTGGCCGGCATCGTGGTACGCAACTCGCTGCTGCTGATCGACTTCATCCTCGATTACCGCCAGCAGGGTTACGGCCTGAAGGAGTCCGTGCTCGAGGCCGGCGCGGTGCGCTTCCGCCCGATCCTGCTCACCGCGCTGGCGATCATGTTCGGCTCGGCGATCATGATCACCGACCCGGTCTTCGGCGGGCTGGCCGTCTCGCTGATCTTCGGCACCTTCGCCTCGACCATGCTGACGCTGCTGGTGATCCCGATCATGTACTACTTCTGGCAGCTCGATCAGCAGATCAAGACCGAGAAGAAGGCAACGAAAGCCAAGGCGACCTGACCAATCAGCTCACGGCATGAACCGCGACCCGCCGATCCGGCCGGTCGCGGTTTTTTTTGTCTACGCTTGGGCTCCCGTGACCCCTCAGGACAAACCGATCCATGGCCGAACACCCGCTGACACCTATTCACGCCGACCTGTTCGAGCGTGCCGTCGTCGACACCAGCGCCCTGCCCTGGGTGCCATCCCCGGAGCCGACCGTCGAGCGCAAGCTGATCGAACGCGAGGGCGGTGACGGCACGCGGGCGACCAGCCTGGTGCGCTTCGCACCCGGGGCGAGCTTCCCCGAACACGTCCATCACGGTGGCGAGGAATTCCTGGTGCTGGAGGGCGCGTTCTGCGACGAGACCGGCTGCTTTCCCGCGGGTCACTACGTGCGCAACCCGCCCGGCTCACGACATTGTCCGAGCGCCCCGGACGGCTGCGTGATCCTGGTGAAACTGCATCACCTCGACCCGCGCGAGACCGAGCAGATCGTCGTGGACACGACGACCACCCAATGGCAACCGGGCCTGGTGGAGGGACTCGAGGTCATGCCGCTAGGTGGGTTCGAGGGCGAGCACACGGCCATGGTGCGCTGGGCGCCGGGCACGCGCTTCAAGCCGCACCACCATTTCGGCGGGGAGGAGATCTTCGTCGTGGAGGGCACGTTTGCCGACGAGTATGGCCGCTATCCGGCCGGCACCTGGCTGCGCAATCCGCACTGGAGCCTGCACCAGCCCTACTCGGAGACCGGCTGCACCATCTGGGTGAAGACCGGCCACCTGCCCATCCCGGACTCGTGGTACGTGGAGACCCGAGGCACCCAGTCGCCCCCGTAGTTTAGCTACCGGGTGGCAACCACGCTCGCCGCCAGTGTCGCTCCCTGGGCAGCCAGGCGTCCGATCAGCCCGTCGACCAGTGACTGGGCACCCCGGGCATAGGCCTCGGCGTTGTTCCTCTCGAGTTCGACCGTCTCGTTGAAGATCATCGCCTCGACCAGCTGACGTTCGGCGGCCCGGTACCAGCTGCAGGCCACCTTCATCTGGACCTCGCCGGAGGGGTTGAGCCCCGCGTTCGGCTCGAGCCGGTGCTCCAGGCGCTGGATTTCGCAATAGAGGCTCAGGTCCGCCGGCACGCGTGCGCCGCCCCGCACCACCGTCTTGACCCAGGACTGACTGGAAAGGGACTCGTCGATGATCTCGTTGAGCATCACCGCCGGCGGGCTCGCCCAGCGGTTGTCGCGGTAATACGCCAGTGACTGGCGATCACGGCTGTAGGCCATGTCTCGGCGGTCGATGGCACTCGCCGCGCGGGTCTCGACCAGCCGCACGATCACCGACCCGGCAGTCGTCGACGGGCGGCTCGATTCGGGCGCCACCAGGCGCCATTGCTGCGGCTCGCCGCCCCGCTCCGGCAACACGGCGCAGCCGCTTGCCAGCACGGCGATGCCCAACGCGAACAGCGCACGCACTGGACTCCATTTCATTGCGTTTTCAATCGGATACCGCATCTTTCTACCACTCGGGTTTCACGTTTACCCGCGATTAAGGGTTCGCCTCACCCGGTCCCGGCGCGCGTCGGTCACCACCGAACAGCGCCCGGGACGGGTCGTCGTCAAGCGTCGTGGTGAACTCGCTCAGGCGACGGGAGAGGTCGCGCAAATCGCGGATCAGCAGGCTCATGTCGGGTAGCGTCTGGCGCGAGATCTCGTCGGCCGCCCGTTCGCCCGCCTGGCTGAAGCCGACGGTGGCCTCGGCTGCCGTGGCCACGCGGTCGGCGGTCTGCTCGAAGGTATCCATGGTCCCCGACACCCGACCGATGGCCTGATCGAGCGAGTCCATGGTGCCCTCGGCCCGGGCAAGCAACCGCTCGCCGCTCTCGGTCAGTTCGGCCGTGTTCTCGGCGGTACGTGAGGCGTTCTGCATCAGCGCACGCAGGGTCTCGCGTTCCTCGGCCAGCGTGCCGGTGATCTGGTCGAGGTTGGTCACCGTCCGTTCGATCGCCGCGAGGTTTTCCTCCCGCAGCAGGCGGTCGATGCGCTCGCTCACGGCCACCAGCCGCACCATGGTGTCGTTGAGCCCGCCCTCGAGCTTGGAGAACAGCGAGGGTTCGTAGGGAATCACCGGGCAGCAGGCATCCGGGGCGGCCGGGAGGTCCTGCTCGGCTGAACCGCCCTTCAGGTTGAGCACACTCAGGCCCGTGACGCCCTGCGGTTGCAGCTGGGCGCTGGTGTCCGCGCGAATCGGCACCGTCTGATCGATCAGCAGGCGAATGCGGATATTGTCCGGGTTGTTGCGGTCGATGCGAATCTCGTCGACGTAGCCGACGTCCACGCCGTGGTAGTAGACCCGGCTGTCGCTGTTCAGCCCGGAGACGCTGTCGGTCGCGTAGACGAGGTAGGGGCTGTACTGACGCGAGGACCCGCCGCTGTAAAGCCACCAGGCGGTAAGCAGCGAGGCGCCGAGCAGCAGCACGACGAACAACCCCACGATGCTGTAATTGACCTTCGATTCCATGACGTCGCCCTAGGTCCTCCCCGAGGTATGAGCGCTCCGACCGAGCTCGAGTTTCGCATACTCCGCCGACCGACTGCCGCGGAAATAGGCAACCAGTTCCGGCTCGTCCCGTTGCGCCAGCTCAACGGCCGGGGCGAAGGCCAGCACCCGCTTGCGGGCCAGGAACGCCACCGCGTCCGACCCCCGCCAGATCGAGTCGAGATCGTGCGTGGCCTGGATCACCGTCAGGCCCAGCGAATCGGTCAGCTCGCGCACCAGGGCGTCGAACCCGGCCGCGGCAATCGGATCGAGCCCGGAGGTCGGCTCGTCCAGTATCAACAGGCGGGGATCGAGGGCCAAGGCCCGCGCCAGCGCCGCGCGCTTGACCATGCCGCCGGAGAGCTCGGCCGGATACTTGCTGGCGCTGTCCGCGGGCAGCCCGGCGAGCCGGACCTTGCTCATCGCCAGTTCCTCCAGCCAGTGCCCGCGCACCGCGGTGTGCTCGCGCAGCGGCAACATCACGTTTTCCAGCACCGTCAGGGCGGTGAACAGCGCGCCGCCCTGAAACAGCAGGCCGATGCGACGTCTCAAGCGACGTTGTGCGTCTTCCCCGGCCGCCAACGCATCCTCGCCAAACAGTTCCAGCCGACCGGCATCGGGGCGACGCAGCATCGACAGGGTGCGGAGCAGGACTGTCTTGCCGGTCCCCGAACCACCCACCAGGGCGATGATGCGCCCGGCCGGCAACTCGAGTTCCAGCCCCTCGTGCACGCACTCGTGACCGAAGCAGTTGCGGATGCCGGACAGGCGAGCGACCGGCGATACGGTCGCCTCGCTCGTGATGTGGTCGAGATCCCCCATCATCGCCTCAGTACCCCATCAGGTTGAACAGCACGGAGAACCCGGCATCCAGCACGATCACCAGGAAGGTGGCCTGCACCACGCTGACGGTCGTGGCGCGACCCACGGCCAGGGCGCTGCCCGCGACCCGCATGCCCTGCATGCAGCCGATCAGGGCGATCGCGACGGCAAACACCGGCGTCTTGACCAGCCCCAGCATCAGGGTGGTCAGATCGACCACCTCGGGCAGTCGGTCGAAGTAGACCGAGAAACTCACTTCGAAGCGGTAGGCCGCAATCACCGCGCCGCCCAGCAGCCCCAGCAGGTTGGCGAACACCGTCAGCAGGGGCAGCACCACGATCAGGGCGACGATCTTGGGCAGGATCAGCATGTCGAACGGCGAGATGCCGATCGATCGCAGCGCGTCGATCTCCTCGGTGATCCGCATGGTGCCCAGCTGGGCGGTATAGGACGAGCCGGTCCGCCCCGCGACGATGATGGCGGTCAGAAGCGGCCCCATCTCGCGCAGCGTGATGATGGCGACCAGGTTGACGATCAGGATGTTGGCACCGAAATCGGCCAGGGTCGCGCCGGCCTGGTAGGCCATCACCATCCCCACCAGGAACGAGAGCAGACCGACGATGCCCAGCGCCCTGAGGCCGGCCGCCTCGATCTCGGCGACCACCTCGCGCCAACGGATGCGCCAGGGAAACGCCAGCAACCGGCCGCCTCGCACCACCAGCTCGCCGACGAAGGCGAGGAAGGCGTTGCCCTCGGTGAACTTGGCCACGGTGGCCCGACCGATCCTTGCCAGGATGCCCTCGCGCGGCGGCCGAGGCGTTTGTGGCGGCGGCAGGCGGGCCTTCACCAGCTCGACCAGGTTGCGCTGCCCGGCGGGCAGGGCCGTCAGATCCACGCGCGCCCCACCCTGTTCCAGATCGTCGATCAACCGCGCCAGCGCGAGCGCCCCGGCACTGTCCAGGGCCTCGATCGCGCCGTCCACCCGGATCGTCCCGTCGCCCTTGCCGCCTACCCCGGCGTCCCCGCCCAGCGACGGGCGGTGGGCGGTATCGATCGAATCGAGCGTCCAGTGCCCCGACAGCCGCAGGCATCGTTCCCCCTCGACGCCTGATTCCAGGGCGATGCGCGGCGGGGACATCCGGGACGATTGGTTAACTGGCATGGACCGGGGGATCTCGACGGCGTAAACGGAGGGAGTCGGCAGCAAATGGGCGAATCAACGCGAACGCTAGGGAAACTCTGCACGAATGCCATGCCACTCTGGCTTGGCGAGTCGTTCGTGATCAAGGCGCGATGTCTTGACGTGCCGGTGGCCACGCCAAGACATCGCAACGCGGCGCACGGGCGACTCGCCAAGGCGCGCTTCAGCAGTATGGCATTCGTGCAGAGTTGCCCTAGAGCGTAGGCGCAAACCGTCCCGCTCGTCCATCGGCGGCCACGATCCGCCATGACGCATGGCCGCCTGCGCGCTGGCGTCGGTGGGATACGACGAACCTGTTAGAATACCCGGCCTTTTAAGGCCCGGGTTATGGCCCTAGCCATTGCCCGGGCCGAACGCACCCTGTGCGTACGGATCCGGCCACCTTGCACCTTGGCCACCCCTTCCCCAACACTGGACCCCATCTGGGCCAGCGTGGCCGACCGCGACTCGAGGAGATACCCATGGAAAAACAACGCTTGCAGAAGGTCCTGGCGGCCATGGGGCTGGGCTCGCGTCGCAAGATCGAGAACTGGATCGCCGAGGGCGAGGTGCGGGTCAACGGCCACGTCGCCACGCTGGGCGACCAGGCGGGCCCCGGCGACATCATCGAGATGGGCGACAAGCGCATCCAGGTGCCCGACGTGCGCCCGGTACGCCGCGTGTTGATTTACCACAAGCCCGAAGGCCAGATCACCGCCAACCACGATCCCGAGGGCCGCCCCACGGTTGCCGAAAACCTGCCGCCGATCCGCGAGGGTCGCTGGATCACCGTGGGCCGGCTCGACTTCAACACCAGCGGGCTGCTGCTGGTCACCAACGACGGCGAGCTCGCCAACCGCCTGATGCACCCGAGCTACGGCATCGAACGCACCTACGCCGTGCGCGTGTTCGGCGGGTTGAACGACGAGCAGCAGAAACAGCTGCTCGAGGGCGTCGAACTCGAGGACGGGCCGGCGAGCTTCAAGCGGCTGGTCGACGCCGGCGGCCAGGGGCAGAACCACTGGTACCACGTCACCCTGCACGAAGGACGCAACCGCGAGGTCCGCCGCATGATCGAGGCGGTCAATGGCGCGGTCTCGCGGCTGATCCGCATCAGCTACGCCGGGGTCGCCCTGCCGCCGCGCCTGCGCCCCGGCAAGGTCCAGGAACTCGAACCCGGGATCGAGGCGGCCCTGGCCGAACTGGTGGGCCTCAAGCCCGAGACCCGGCACAAGACGCTCGGGCGCCACGACGCCCGCCGTGCCCACAAGCCGTTCAAGGCCGGCCGCTCGGTACGCGATGGCAAGCGGAACGCCAAACCCGGCCGAGGCGGCCAAGCTCGTGGCAAGGGCAGCGGCCCGGTTGCCCATTCGCTCAAGCGCGAGACCACCATCAAGCCGGCCAGTTCGCGCCGCAAGGGCGGCGGCACCACCAATCGCCGCCGCGGCACCAGCCGCTGACACGCACCCATCGGCTTGAAGCCCGGCCGCCGGGCACCAATACTGGGGAGACCATGCAAGAACACCATTCGCTGACCAACCAGCTCCTGATCGCCATGCCGAACCTGGAGGACCCCAACTTCAGCCACAGCGTGACGTACATCTGTGAAGACAACGACGAGGGCGTGATGGGCATCACCATCAATCGCCCGCTGGAGCTCGACCTCGGCGACATCCTCGATCACATGAACATCACCTGCACCGACCCCGACGTGCGCGGCCGGCAGGTATTCATGGGCGGACCGATCGCCCTAGAGCGTGGCTTTGTCCTGCACGCCCCGCACGGCGGCTGGGAATCGACCCTCGAGGTCACCGACCGCATCGGCCTGACCACCTCCAAGGACATCCTGCAGGCGCTGGCCGACGGCGCCGGTCCCAAGCAGGCCATCGTCGCGCTGGGTTACTCCGGCTGGAGCCGCGAGCAGATGGACCGCGAGATCGCCGAGAACAGCTGGCTCAATGTCGAGGCCACCGAGGAAATCCTGTTCGACCAGCCGGTCGAGGAGCGCTGGACCACCGCGGCAAGCCAGCTGGGCATCGACATCAACCTGCTCTCCGGCGAGGCCGGTCACGCCTGATGACCGACCAGCCGATCGCCGATGCCCCCCTGCAGGTGCTGGGATTCGATTACGGCGAATGGCGAATCGGCATCGCGATCGGTGACCGACGCATCGGCAATGGCCGACCGCTGACCACCCTGCACAACCGCAACGCCGACCAGATCGACTGGAGCGCTATCGAGGCGCTGGTCGACGAATGGCAACCGGATGCGCTCGCCCTGGGCTGGCCCATCGACGACGCCGGGCGCTGCTACCCGCAAGCCGCGGCCATCCGCCGCTTCGGCAACCGCCTGCGTGAACGCAGCCAACGGCCGGTGTTCGTGGTCGACGAGCGCCTGAGCTCCGAGCAAGCCACCGAACGGCTGGGTCGGCGCGCCATCGCCCGCGACGAGGGGCGCATCGACGCCATGGCCGCGGCGGTCATCCTGGACACGTTCTTCGCGCAAGCCGCCCCCCGTCCCATCGAGGCGGTCACCAAGGCCGAGGTCACGCAGAACCTGGTCGAGACCCCGAGCGCCGCGCGGCGTTGATACAATCCGCAGCAACCCACTTCACCGGACCCCACTTCGATGACACAGACCGATCGCCTGCTGCCCGTCAACGAGGCCATCGAGCGGCTCGAGCGCCAGATCCGGGCCGAACGCCGCGACGGCGCGCTGGTCGACCCGCTGATCGTCGGCATTCACACCGGCGGGGTCTGGGTGGCCGATGCCCTGCATCGCGCGCTGGACTGCCAGGAGCCACTAGGTCGGTTGAACATCACCTTCTATCGTGATGATTTCAATACACTTGGCCTGCACCCGCAGGTCAGCCCCTCGGATCTGGCGGTGGACGTCGACGGCCGCGATATCATCCTGGTCGACGACGTGCTGTTCACCGGCCGCACGGTGCGGGCGGCGATGAACGAGCTGTTCGACTACGGCCGCCCACGCCGGATCGCCCTGGCGGTGCTATACCAGCGCGACGGCCGCGAACTGCCGATCTGCGCGGACTGGGCCGGCCAGGAACTGAACCTCGGTCCCGACGAGCAGATCCACGTCGACGGGCCGGACCCGATGACCGCCCGCCTCGTATCGAGCAAGGAGAGCTGAGCGCCATGGCCGTGAAATTCGTCCGCCCCAAGATCCCGAAATTCGCGCCCGACCCATGGGCGATCCAGTTCGACGAGAAGGGCCACCTGCGCCACCTGCTCACCATCGAGGGCCTGGGGCCGCAGTGGATTACGCGCATTCTCGACACCGCCGAGGGCTTCGTCTCGGTCACCGACCGGGAGATCAAGAAGGTGCCGCTGCTGCGCGGGCGGACCGTGGTCAACCTGTTCTTCGAGTCCTCGACGCGGACCCGCACCACCTTCGAGCTCGCCGCCAAGCGCCTGTCGGCCGACGTGCTCAACCTCAATCTGGCCACCTCGGCGACCAAGAAAGGCGAAAGCCTGCTCGACACCTTGCGCAATATCGAGGCGATGCAGGCCGACATGTTCGTCGTCCGCCACGAGCAGTCCGGCGCGGCCCATTTCATCGCCCGCCACGTCGCCCCGCATGTCTCGGTGCTCAACGCCGGCGACGGCTGGCACTCGCACCCGACGCAGGCGCTGCTGGATGCCTTCACCATCCGCCGCCACAAGGGGGATTTCACCCCCCTGCGGGTGGCGATCGTCGGCGACATCCGCCATTCGCGGGTGGCACGTTCGCAGATGCATGTGCTCAACTCGCTCAACGTCGGCGAGCTGCGCGTGATCGCCCCGCGCACCTTGATCCCCACCGACGTCGAGAAACTCGGCGTACGCGTGTTCCACGACATGCGCGAAGGCCTCCGGGACGTCGACGTGATCATCATGCTCCGCCTGCAGCGCGAACGCATGGAGGCCGGCCTTTTGCCCAGCGAGGAGGAGTTCTACCGCCTCTACGGCCTGACCGAGGAGAAGCTCGCCTGGGCCAAGCCCGACGCGATGGTCATGCACCCGGGCCCCGCCAACCGAGGCGTGGAAATCGAATCGTCGGTGGCCGACGGGCCGCAGTCCGTGATTCTCGAGCAGGTATCCAACGGCATCGGCGTGCGGATGGCGGTAATGAGCCTGTGCATGAGCGCCAATCGGGGAGAGAACGCATGAAGGACGCACCCGAGAACCTGGGGCTGGACTACGACCCGGTGCGCCACCCGGAGGGCTGTCGCGAGGGCATCGACTGCGATCGCTGGGTCATCCGCGGCGCCCGGCTGCGTGATCCGTCGAATGGGCTGGATACCACCAGCGATATCTATCTCGGTGGCGGGCGCATTGTCGGGATCGGCGAGGCACCCGGCGACTGGCCGACCGATACCGCCGAGCATGTCTGCGCCGAGGGCCACTGGCTGATCCCCGGCGTGATCGACGGCTGGGCGCGCCTGCGCGAGCCCGGTTGCGAGCACAAGGCCACCATCGCCACCGAGAGCGCCGCCGCGGTCGCCGGCGGGATCACCACCGTGGTCATGCCCCCTGATACCTCGCCCGTACTCGATACCGTCGCGGTCGCGCGCTACATCAAGCGTCGCGCCCAGTTGGCCGGACGCGCCCGCGTGGTGGCCATCGGCGCGATGACCCAGCAACTGGGCGGCGAGCTGCTTGCCGAGATGGCAGCACTCGACGCCGGCGGCTGTGTCGCGATCTCGAATGCGCACTACCCCTTCCAGGATCTGCGCCTGATGCGCCGCGCGCTGGAATACGCCGCCACCTTCGACCTGCAGGTGCTGCTCCAGCCGCTCGACCCGTCGCTCTCCGCGCGCGGCTGCGCCCACGACGGCGCCGTGGCGACCCGGCTGGGCTTGCCCGGCCTGCCGGTCTCGGCCGAGACCGCCCCACTCGCCCAGCTGATCGCGATGATCAGCGAGACCGGCGCTCGGGTGCACGTGCCCATGCTCTCCTCGGCGGCGGCTCTCAAGCTGGTCGAGCGCGCCAAGGCTGACGGGTTGCCGATCACCGCCGGCGTCTCGGCCCACCACCTGTGGCTGACCGAGATGGACACCGACGCGCTCGACCCCAACGCCCACGTCATCCCGCCGCTGCGCACCATTCGCGACCGCGACGCCTTGCGCCGCGGGCTGGCCGAGGGACTGATCGACACGGTGGTCTCCGACCACCAGCCGCACGAACCCGATGCCAAGCTCGCGCCCTTCCCGGAGACCGAGCCGGGCATCTCGGGCCTCGAGACCCTGCTGCCGCTGGTGCTCAAATTGGTGGAGGAAGACGTCATCGGCTTCGACCGAGCCATCGACGCCCTGACCACCCGCCCGGCCGCCCTGTTCGGTCTCAACGATGCCGGCTCGATCGCCGTGGGTCAGCGCGCCGATCTCGCCCTGATCGACCCCGACGCGATGTGGAGCCTCGGCTCGACCGGCATGGCCAGTGCCGGCGAGAACACGCCCTTTGCCGGCTGGGACTTCGCTCACCGCGTCGAGGGCACCTGGGTCAACGGTCGGCGGGTGTTCCTGCGCGAGGGATGACCCCTGCCCGGCCGCGGCCGCTATGCCGTGGCCCGACCTTGGGCCCTCTCAGCGCGAGGTGACCTGGAACTGGCCCACCAGCTGGTGAAGCTTGTTGGCCGTGTGGCCGACCAGCTCCGAGCTGTTCTTGAGCCCGTCGATCTCCTGGTTCATCTCCGTGGTCACGTCGGCAACGCTGCGTACGGTGTTGCCGTGCTGCTGGCCGCTCTCGTCGATCTCCTTGATGATGCCGAACATCTCCTGAACGATGTCGTGCAGGCCACTGTTGTCAGACGAGGCATCCTCGGCCAGCTTGAGGCTGTTGTCGACGTCCTTCACGCCGTTTTCCATGAAGCCGACCGCCTGCTGGGTTTCGCGCTGGATGCCCTCGATCATCGTGCGGATGTCGTGAGTGGCCGTTGCCGTGCGACCGGCGAGGCTGCGTACCTCCTCCGCGACCACCGAGAAGCCACGACCGTGCTCGCCTGCCCGGGCGGCCTCGATCGCCGCGTTCAGCGCCAGCAGGTTGGTCTGATCGGCGATCTCGGTGATCACCTGGACGATCTTGCCGATCTCGGTGGTGCGATTGTCGAGCGAGTGCACGGTCTTCGCCGACGTGTCGACCACGTCGCGGATCGCCTGGGTACCGGCACGCACCGACTCAAATCGCCCCTTGGCCTCGGCGACCACCCGATCCATGGTGGCCTTCATCTGCTCGGCGGTGCTGGCGGCACGCTGAATTTCCTCTAATTGCGCTTCCACCAACGAAAGCATGTCCCAAGCCGACTCCGAGACGGTCGAGGACGTCCGCTGCACCATCGCATTACGTTCAAGCATCTCGCTGTTTGTCTGTCGCACCTCATCCGCCGCCTCGATAACCTGACCCACGATGCCGTCGAGATTGTCGATAAAGCTGTTGATCCAGCGCCCCATGTCGCCAGTCTCGTCGGCCGCCATCCGCTGGGTGTCCAGCCGCTGGCGCAGGTTCCCCTCACCCTCGGCGATGGTGCGAATCACGTCAGTCATCTGATTAAGTCTTCCGGACAGGCGCGCCGGACCCAGCCGGTAGAACATGATTGAGCCGAACAAGAGCATCGCGAGGCTCACGCCGTCCACCGCCCAGGCAGATAGGTCGGTCAGGTGCTGAACGGCAATGGTGGGTGCGACCACCAGCAACACGGTACCCAGATAGAGTCGCATCAGGCGGTTGCTGACCGACCGGCGGCGATAGACCTCCTCCAGATCGCCCTCGCACATCATCCCCCAGCGATCCGGCGAGCCGGGCAACTGGAACGTCACCCCCTTGCCGATCACCGGGAAGTGCCGGTAGTCCGAATAGCCGGGGTAGGTGATGAACAGGTTCTCGCCCTTGCGCATGGTCTCGCGCACACCCGGGTGTAGCTGGCCGGTGGCCGGGTCGGTAAAGCGCAGCTCCAGCTCGGTGTGGTTCTGCACCTGCACGGTGCCGAACTTGGTGTGGATGCCGCTCTTGAGGTTCTCGCCGTGGGCGAAGGTGTCGTCCTCGAAGCGCGAGCGCGACAGCGCGGTACCGGGCTGGATGCTCGGGTCGAACCTTGACTCGACCATGAACAGGTAGTTGTCGCCCGATTCCGGGTAGATGTGCCCCGCCTCGCGCTGGATCAGGTCACCGAGCACGTCATTCGGTACCCGACCGCAGACGCAGCCCAGCACCTCGCCGTCGCGCTCGATCGGCTGGTAGAACATCAGGGTCACCGCATCGTGAAAGCGCGAGCTCGACGGGCCCAGTTCCAGCGTGCGCCGGTCGCTGTACGGTCCATGCAGGAAGGGCGCCTTCAGGCCCTCCTGGACGGCGCGCCTGTCCAGGGCATGAGCACCATCCAGGTAGCTGTGGCTGGATGCGACGACCTGCCCATCGCAATCGACCACGAACAACTCGGAGAAATCCGGCGCGATCCGACGCTTCTCCTGTAACAGGTCGGACGCGACCTCCGGGAATGCGGTGGCGGTCGTTTCCGCCAGCCCGGCCATGTGATCCCACTGGTTCCGCGCCCAGAGCTGCAGCAACTTCTTTCGCGTCGCCGCGATGCCTTCGAATGTCTGTTCCACCACCGGGTACATCTTGCGGTTGCGAAAGCATGCTCGCCCCATCGCCAACTTGCCGGTGGCACCGAACCACGGCAGCCAGCGGCGTTCGGCCGGGGAGAGATTCATCGAAAGGCTTTTCAGTTGCATGCACTTGCTCTGCTCTATTGGATTTGCGCCCCCTTTGAGCAAAAAATGGGCCAGACGAATATGGCGTCATGGCGACATTTGAGCGCGCAAACGCACTGGTCGTGTGCATTAGAGAATCAGTAGCTGCTTATTTGCACTGGATTGGTGCGCGAGGTGCGTTTGCACGGCCGGTCGCTCGGCCGCGGGTCGCCACCCGACATCCGTGCCGCTGGACGCATACCCGGTGACCGAAGTGCACGACAACGACTGACTCCGGGATCGAAGGGGGCGCCCGAACGGAGACGAATGCGTCGATTAGTAGGGCACTAGCGCTTGTCCTGGAGGATGCGGCGGATGATCTCGCCGGCGACGACGTGACCAAACAGGTTGGGCAGGTAGCTGATCGTTCCATTGACCGCGCGCGGTTGGCTGCCGTCGTCGGTCGGCTGGTGCGGGGCCGGTTTGCGCGGGGTTTCGGTGGAGTAGACCACCGGGAAGTCGACCGGCGCTCCCGCCTTCCTGAGCTTACGCCGCAGCACCGCGCCCAGTCCGCAGCCGTGCACCCGATCAAGGCGCCCGACCTGTATCTGGCGCGGGTCGATGCGATTGCCCGCCCCCAACGCGGTGAACGTGCCGCGTCCCTGCGCCCGGGCGACGGCCAGCAGGCGCGCCTTGACCGCGATCGAGTCGATACAGTCGGCGACGACATCCGGCTGATGCTCCCCGAGAAACGCCTCCACGCCCGAGACGTCGAGGAAGTCGGCACTGGGCACGAGCTCGATGTCGTCTCGAATCGAGGCCAGCCGCTCGACGGCCACCTCGGCCTTGCCGCGCCCCAACACCTCGCGGGTGGAGAACAGTTGGCGATTGAGGTTCGAGGCGGCGAACGTGTCATGGTCGAGCAGGATCAACCGCCCCACCCCGGCGCGGGCCAACGACTCGGCAGCCGCTCCACCGACGCCGCCCAGCCCGGCGACCAGCACGGTGGCCGCGCGCAAACGGGCGATGCCCTCCTCTCCAATCAGCAGTTCGGTACGTTCGTCGACGGGGTTGATGGCAGTCACGGCAGGCAATCCACGTGGATGAGAATGATTAAGGAAACTCTGCACGATTCGATGACGTCTCTGCGGGACCTCCAAGGGCCCAGGTGCAAGGCGCAGTCCGCCGTGAAGGGCCGTCGCCCTTTACAAGGGCTGCAACGCCGCAGATGGGCCCTTGGAGGCCCGCCCGGATGGGGCTCGCGGGTTTGCCCGCACTCGGCGTTGCCGTCCCTCGACGGGCAATGAGCCCGTCTTCGGGCCGGCGCCTTGATTGCGAACAAACCCGCGAGCCAGAGATGCCATCGAATCGTGCAGAGTTTCCTTAGGAGGCGGCATTGTAGCGAAGCCGGCCCTTGAAGAGCTGCCGGACGTTTCGGTCGATGCGTTCGCGCAGTTCGCTCTCGTTGCAACCGCGCAGGGTGGCCAGCGCGGCGAGGTTCTCGGGCAGGTAGGCGGGCAGGTTGCGTTGGCGGCGGTGCGCGTGACCGGGCTGGTTGGGCGCATCGGTCTCGAGCACCAGCGACTCGAGCGGCAGCTCTTTGACCATTCGGTGCATGCGGTGCGCGCCGGGGTGCGTGATCGCCCCGCCCACCCCGATGAAAAAGCCCTGGTCGACGAACTGCTCGGCCTGCTGGCGCGAGCCGGTAAAGCCGTGGACCACGCCGCCGGCATGACGACGCCGGCGCAGCCAGTACAGCAAGCGGTCGGCGGACTTGCGCTCGTGCAGGATCACGGGCAAATCGTGGTCGGCGGCCCAGTCGAGCTGGGCGGTGAACAGGGCGTTCTGCACCTCGGCGTCCAGACCGGCACGCTCGAAGTCGAGCCCGATCTCACCCACCGCGATCGGCGCATCGGCCGCCTCCCATTGCCGTTCCAGGCCGGCCACGGCCGCATAGACGCCCACCCGATCACTCCACCACGGGTGCGTACCGAATGCCCCCCAGGCCGACAGGCCGGCCGCCCGGGCCGTGGCCATCGCCCGGCACTGGGCCGGGAAGTCCGCCGGCGAGACACCCACCGCTACGACCCCCGTTACGCCGTGGGTCCGGGCCTGCCCCAGCACCTCGGGCAGGTCCGCGGCGAAGGCGGCCGCCTCGAGGTGGCAATGGGTATCGATCAGCTCCACGACGGACCTCCTGCTTTCAACCGGGGCGAGATTGCCGCGACCACCGCCATCGGGCTCAAGAATGCGGCGCGACGGTCGATTCTAGAGGGTAGTGCCGAATCACGTCGGGGCGGGCGCGCCGCATCCCGGCAAACGGGTCGGCAATGCTATCGTTTACCCAGACCAACGTGCCACTGCACGGCCAAACTCGAGGACCGCGACACTTGAATCCCAGCACGCTACTCGGCATGTTCTTCGGCCTGGCCATCGTGGTCGCCGCGATCGGCCTCTCCGCCGAGGACCCGTCCAACTTCCTCAACCTGCCGGGCCTGTTGCTGGTGGTCGGCGGCACCGTGGCCGCGACCCTGGTGAGTTATCCGCTGCACGAGGTGCTGCGCGTGTTCCGCGTGTTCGGCATCGTGCTCAAGAACGAACGCCTGTACGCCGAGCGCGACATCAACGAGCTGGTCGAGGTGGCCAAGCTCAAGTTCCAGGGCCAGATCAGCCGGGCGGACGAGAAGCTCAACCGCATCAAGAACCCGTTCCTGCGCTCGGGGATGCAAATGGTGCTCGACGGGGCCTCCTCGGAAGACCTGATCACCCTGATGCAGTGGCGCATCTCACGCATGCGGGCCCGCGAGCGGGCCGAGGCGCAGATCTTTCGCACCATGGCGACCTTCGCCCCGGCCTTCGGCATGCTCGGCACCCTACTCGGGCTGATCAACATGCTCAGCGCCATGGATGCCGACCAATTCGGTGCCATCGGCACCAACATGGCACTCGCCCTGATCACCACGCTCTACGGCATCCTCTTGTCGAACATGCTGTTCAAGCCGATCGCGCTCAAGCTCGAACGGCGTACCGAGCAGCGCGTGATGCTGATGAACATGATGGTCGAGGGCGTGCTCTTGATGCAGGAAGACCGCTCACCGGCCTTCATCCGCGAGACCTTGGGCTCGTTCCTCGCCCAGAGCGAGGACGAACTGCGTGACGGCGAGCCCCCCTCCAAGCGGGCCAGCGGCCGCCGCGAGAGCCCGCGCCGGCGACCGAGGCAGGCCAGCGAGTGAACGGCGTGACCAGCGACCCCAGCGCCCACGAGATCGAGCTCCAGGAGGCACGGGTCGCCGCCGCGGCTCGCGACGGCGGACGCCCGTGGAGCGAGGGCTGGGAGCCGGACGTCCGCCAGGTCGAGGACGACCAGAACTACTGGTTGCTGACCATGGTCGACCTGATGACCCTGCTGCTGACCCTGTTCGTGCTACTGGCCGCCTATGCCTATCAGCACAAGGCGCAGAACCCGGTCGAGCCGGGCAGTGGCGCCCAGACCGACCAGCCGGCGAACACCGATCGCCCGGCGGCGAGCGATGCCACCGGCGAGACCGATCCACCCGAGGTAGTCATCGGCGGGAACAAGCCGAACCCGGATGCCCGTACCGCCAGCGGTGATGCCCTGATCGGCGAGCGGCACGAACGCCTGTTCGCCGAGCCGGGCGATGCCGAATCCCACCAGGAAGAGCCCGAGGGTCCGGCCGGCGATGGTGACCAAACGCCGGCCGAGGAACGGGCGGAGGCCCAGGCGAGTGCGTTGGCCGGTCGATTCGCGGACATGGGCGACGATGTCGAGGTCTCGACCATCGCCGATCGCGTGCAACTGCGCGTCAAGGACAATATCCTCTTCCCCACCGGCGAGGCGGGGCTCTCCGGTCCCGGACGCGCCCTGCTCGCCCGGTTGGCCGATCGGCTCGACGGCAGCGACTATCGCATCACGGTCGAGGGGCACACCGACAACCGCCCCATCCAGACCTGGCGCTACCCGTCCAACTGGGAGCTGTCGGCGGCGCGGGCCGCGGCGGTGGTCCGCCAGCTGATCGACGCCGGTATCCGCCCGGGACGACTGCACGCCGTGGGCCTGGCGGACACCCAACCCATCGCCGGCAACGACACGGCCACCGGCCGCGCGGAAAACCGCCGCGTCGACCTGGTACTGGAACTGCCCGCTACGGAGGACCGCCGATGAACGCTCCCCGCCCGGACCACGATGACTGGACGCTGCACCCGCGGCTCAAGGCCGACAGTTTCCCGATCATCCAGCATGGACGCCTGCAGTTTCGCCTGATCAACGACCGACGTTTCGTCTGGGTCCTGATCGTCCCGATGCACCCCGGCGCCGAGCAGCTGCACCAACTTTCCGCCGACTGGCGCGAGGAGACACTGACGGGCCTGCAGGCCCTGAGCGAGACGCTCGAGCACCTGTATGACCCCGACCGGCTCAACGTCGGCGCCATCGGCAATCTCGTCGACCAGCTCCACGTGCATTGCGTGGTCCGCCGCGCCGACGACCCGGCGTGGCCAGGCGTGGTGTGGGGCGCCGGCACGCCCGAGCCGATGGAACCGATCGAGCTGCTGGCCCGGGTCCAGCCGATCGCTGCTGGACTCGGCGATGCCCTTGCGCGACACTCTGAGCGCCCCACGTAGTGCGGGCCGGCCCGCCCCGGGCCGGATCAACGGAATGCGACCGAACAAGGAATCAGGACGACCCGAATGCGACTGCTCCCCCTGCCGCTGCAATTTCTGATCTTCATCCTCGCCCAGCTGGCTCTCAGCGCGGGCCTGGTGTTCTATCTGGGCAACCTCGCCCAGTCGAACGTCGAGACCTTCGCCGAGGCCAGCCGCGGTTTCGTGGAGACACACAAGTCGATCGAACAGATCCGCAACGAGTACGCGGGCATCGCGGCCAAGGTCGAGCGCGAGGTCACCGGGTTCGCGCCAGGGGCGCGCCGTGACGTCTCGGGGCTTAAGACCGAGCTCACCCAGATCGCCTCCGCGGTGCGCGGCAGTGTCGCGCTGGCCCCGCTGCGCGAGAACCACCCCGGGGCGATCAATCAGCTCGCCGACTCGATCGAGGCGCAGTCACGCAGCCTGGTCGAGGCCAACCAGAACGTCGCCTCGGCCTCCGCCGACGAGATCGCGCGCATCCAGACACGCCTGGCCGAGCAACGCGCGGCGATCATGACCGACGGCTTCGGGGGCCTGATCGACGCGGCCAACGAGGAGCTCGAGGACACCATGCAGGCCATCCGCGGGGCCAACGCGGCGGTCACCGAGAACTACCAGCTGGTCCTGATCGTCTTCGTCGCCCTGCAGGCCCTGCTCCTGATGCTGGTGCTCTGGCTGACCAACCGCCAGATCCGCCGGCTCGCCGACATCACCGAGCGGATCGTCGCCGGCCAGCAGGCATCCGCCGGCTCGCAACAGAAGCGTCGTGACCAGCTTGGGCGCATCGCCCGCGCGGTGCAGCAGTTCCGCAGCTCGCTGGTGAGCCTGTCCAACTCCCGCGAGCAGCTCCAGGCGATGCTCAAGAAGCACGACAAGGAGGCCATGAGCCGCCGGCGCGCCGAGGATTCGCTCGCGTTGACCGCCTCGGTGTTCGACGAGGTGCAGGAAGCGGTGCTGGTCACCGACATCCAGGGCATCGTCACCCGTGCCAACCCGGCCGCCGAGTCGTTGCTGGCGATGAGCACCACCAAGCTCGCCGAGCGGCCCCTGCTCGAGATCCTGCTCGACCAGCCCAGCCGCGTGATCGCGCCGATCTGGAAGCACGTGCTGGACAAGGGCGAGTGGCGCAGCGAGATCGAGTTCACCCGACCGGAAGACGGCAAGACCCTGATTGCGCTGGTCTCGATCCGGCTGGTGGGCGAGGCGCGCGAGAAGCGCGGCCACGTGATCGTGGTGATCAACGATCACACCGAAATCCGCGCCCGCGAGAACGAGGTGCTGGCGCTGGCCCGCCAGGACCGCGTCACCGATCGGCTCAACCGTGGCTATTTCGTCCAGCAGGTCGATACGCAGATCCAAACGCACCCGGACCAGCCTTTCGCCCTGGTCTCCCTGGGCCTGGACGGTTTCACGGCATTCAACGAGGCCCTGGGTCGGCGCTTCGGTGACCGCATCCTCCGGGTCATGGGCGACCGCCTTGCCGAGATCACCGAGCCGCGCTCCCTGCTCGCCCGCATCGACGGCGACGAATTCGCCTTCCTGGTGTTCGCCGACAAGGGCGAGGACCTCGAAGCCCGCGTCGACGAGGTCATGCGCCAGGCCCATGCCCACCTGACCCAGCGGGTCGAGCTCGCCGGCTACCGCCTCGACATCCGTGCCAGCGTCTCCTCGGCCCAGTTCCCGGCCGAGGGGCAAACCGCCGAGGAGCTGCTGCGCATCACCGACAACGGCCTCTCCCAGGCCAAGGCCGAGGGTGGCAACCGCATCATCGGTCACGCCGAGGGCCATACCCACGCCGCCCAGCGGCGCTTCGAGCTCACCCAGGCACTGGGCAAGGCGCTGGGCAACCGCGAGATGCGCGTGCACTACCAGCCGCAGGTCTCGCTCGCGAGCGGCACCCTGGTGGGCTTCGAGGCGTTGATGCGCTGGCGCTACCGCGGCGACTGGATCTCCCCGGGCGAATTCATCCCGCTGGCCGAGGAGCACAACCTGATCGGCGAGTTCACCGAGTGGGCCCTCAACAACGCCTGCCGCCGCGTGGCGGACTGGCAGCGCCAGGCCGGCCAGGAACTGACCATCTCGATCAACGTCCCGCCGCAGCTGCTGCTGCTCGACAAGGTCGACGAACGGTTGATCGAGCTCGCCAAATCGGCCGGCTTGCCGACCTCCTCGATCGTGCTCGAGATCACCGAGAGCGATTTCGGCTCTGACCCGACCCTGCTCGCCGAGCGCCTGCATCAGCTGGCGATGCACGGGTTTGCCATCGCGATCGACGACTTCGGTACCGGCCACTCCTCGCTTGCCTACCTCAACAACCTGCCGATCTCGAAGCTCAAGATCGACAAGCAGTTCGTCGACGAGATCGAGCGCAGCGAGGATGCCCGCAAGCTGCTGGAGTCGATCCTTGCGATGGCCGAGAAACTCGAGTTCGAGGTGGTCATCGAGGGGGTCGAAACCCCGCAGCAGCTCGTCGAGCTACGCAAGTTCGGCAGTCGCCTGCAGATCCAGGGCTTCGTCTTCTCGCGCCCCTTCGACGAGGACTACTGGGACGGCGAATTCATGCACGGGAATATCCCGAGCTACCCGGTCCCCGACATCCAGCCAACGCGCCAGGCCGACTGACGGTGTACGTCCCGAGAACGAAAGGCCCGCTGCCGCAACACGCGACAGCGGGCCTTTTTGATCGATGGCGCGATCGACCCGACCGCGTGACCGAGTGTCAGTGCGCCTCGTCCCAGGACTCGCCGATCCCGATGCCCACCTCGAGCGGCACGCGCAGGTCGGCCGCCCGGATCATCGTGCGCTCGATCTCGTCTGCCAGCGAGGTCGCCTCGTCGGCGGGCACCTCGAAGATCAGCTCGTCGTGCACCTGGATGATCATGCGCGCCCGCCCGGTCGTCACCACGTTCGCGTGCAGGGCGAGCATCGCCCGCTTGATGATGTCGGCCGCCGTGCCCTGCATCGGCGCGTTGATCGCCGTGCGCTCGGCGTATTGGCGGCGCTGGCCGTTGCGGCTCTTGAGCTCCGGCAGGTAGAGGCGGCGGCCGAAGACCGTCTCGACAAAGCCGCGCTCATGGGCCCGCGCCCGGGTCTCGTCCATGTAGCGCGCCACGCCCGGGTAACGGGCGAAGTAGCGATCGATGTAGTCCTGCGCCTCCGTACGCCCCACCCCGATCTGGCGCGCCAGGCCGAAGGCGGACATGCCATAGATCAGCCCGAAGTTGATCGCCTTGGCGGCACGCCGCTGCTCGTCGCTGACCTCGCCGCCGTCGGCGAACACCTCGCGGGCGGTCGCGCGGTGGATGTCCTCGCCCTGCTCGAAGGCCTTGAGCAGGCCCTCGTCCCCCGACAGGTGCGCCATGATGCGCAGCTCGATCTGCGAGTAATCCGCCGAGACCAGCTTGTGGCCGGGCGAGGCGACGAAGGCCTTGCGAATCCGCCGCCCCTCCTCGGTGCGCACCGGGATGTTCTGCAGGTTGGGGTTCGATGACGACAGGCGCCCGGTGGCGGTCACCGCCTGGTGGAACATCGAGTGCACGCGCCCGGTGTCGGGGTCGATGCGCTCGGGCAGCCGGTCGATGTAGGTGGTCTTGAGCTTGGTCAGGCCGCGATAGTCGAGGATCAACTGGGCGAGCGGATGCTCGTCGACCAGGGCGGACAAGGCCTCCTCGTTGGTCGACGGCTCGCCCTTGGGCGTCTTGACCTTCACCGGCAGCCCCATGCGCTCGAACAGGATCGACTTGAGCTGCTTGGTCGAACCGAGGTTGAAGGCCTCACCGGCAATCTCGTGGGCCTGCGATTCAATCGCCGCGATCCGTTCGGCAATCGCCTCGCCCTGGCGCGCCAGCTGCTCGCTGTCGATCGCCACGCCGGCGCGCTCCATGGTAAACAGCACCGGCACCAGCGGCCGCTCGATCTCCTCGTAGACCGCCATCAGCGACGGCGTCTCGGCCAATCTCGCGCGCAGGCGGTCGGCCAGCTGCAGGGTGATGTCGGCATCCTCGGCCGCGTAGGGGGTGGCCACGTCGATCTCGATCTGGTCGAAGGTCAGCTGCTTGGCGCCCTTGCCCGCGATCTCCTCGAAGGTGGTGGTCTGGTGCGAGAGCTCGCGGGAGGCGAGCGTGTCCATGTCGTGGCGCGAGGCGGTCGGGTCGAGCACATAGGACTCCAGCATGCTGTCGTCGACCAATCCGGCGAGCGTGATGCCGTGGTTGGCGAGCGCGTGCATGTCGAACTTGGCGTTCTGCAGGATCTTGGTGGGGCACTCGTCCTCCAGCCACGGCTTGAGGCGGGCAAGCACCTGGTCGCGATCGAGCTGCGGCTCGACCCGTTCGCCGTGGGCATCCACGTGGGCGAGCGGCACGTAGATCGCCTCGTGCGGATCGATGGCAAACGACAGACCGACCACCCGATTCTGCATCGGCTCGAGGGAATCGGTCTCGGTGTCGAAGGCCACGCGCGGCGCCGCCTCGATCCGCTCGATCCACTGGTCGAGCGCCGCTACGTCGGTGATGGTTCGATAGTCGGCCTCAGGACGTTCGACCGTCTCGGTCACGCCCTCTCCCTCGACGAGACCCTGCTCACCGAACCAGCGGCGCAACGAGTTGAGCCCGTAGCGATCGGCCAGCGCCAACCCGGTCTGCACGTCGGCCGGCTCGATCACCAACTCATTCAGCCTCACCGGCAGATCGCAATCCGTGCGAATGGTGACCAGTTCGCGGCTGATGGGCAGGAACTCAAGCGAATCGCGCAACGACTGCCCGACCTTGCCCTTGATCTCCTCGGCGTGCCGGATGATCCCGTCGAGCGAACCATACTGGTTGATCCACTTGGTCGCGGTCTTCGGCCCGCATCCGGGCACGCCGGGGATGTTGTCGACCTTGTCGCCCACCAGGGCGAGAAAATCGATGAACTGCCCCGGGTGGATGCCGTATTTCTCCTCGACGGCGGCCACGTCGGTGGTCTTGTTGCTCATCGTGTTGACCAGGGTGACGCCGGGCGCGACCAGCTGGGCGAAATCCTTGTCGGCGGTGGCGACGATCACCTCCTCGCCATTCTCGCGCGCCTCGTGCATCAGGGTGCCGATCACGTCGTCGGCCTCGACCCCCTCCACGCACAACAGCGGAAAGCCCAGCGCGCGCACCAGGGCATGCACCGGCTCGATCTGCACCCGCAGGTCGTCGGGCAGCGGCGGCCGATGGGCCTTGTAGTCGGGGTAGATGTCGTCACGAAAGGTCTTGCCCGGGGCGTCGAAGACCACCGCCATGTGGCTGGGCGCGGCCTCGCGCCGCATCTTCAAGAGCATGTTGACCACGCCGTGGATGGCCCCGGTGGGCGTGCCATCGGGCGCGTTCAGCGGCGGGAGGGCGTGAAAGGCGCGGAACAGGAAGGAACTGCCGTCGACGAGAATCACGGGTCCGTTTCGATCGGACATGGTAGGATTTGCCCCTTTTTTCAATACCGTGGATATCAGGCCGGTACTATGCCACAGGCGGCACGGGCGCTGTGGATCACGCCGTCCTCGGTAACGGGCCCGGACGACCGATCCGGGCGGCCAAAAGCCACATCCCGAAACACCTCGGCGTCACGCGGTTTTGCATGAGCAGAAAGCTACCCAATCATCCCACCCGACTCGACCAGCAACAGCGTCTCTCGCAGGAGTCCTGGAAGGTCTTCCAGATCATGGCCGAGTTCGTCCACGGTTACGAGACGCTCGCCAGCATCGAGCCGGCGGTCAGCATCTTCGGCTCGGCGCGCTACAAGGAAGACAATCCCTGGTACGCGCTGACCGTCGAGGTCGCCGAAAAGCTGTCCAATGCCGGCTTCTCGGTGATCTCCGGCGGCGGCCCGGGCATCATGGAGGCGGCCAACAAGGGCGCACAGGCCGGCGGTGCGCCCAGCGTGGGACTCAACATCGCCCTGCCCCACGAGCAGATGGACAACGACTACCAGGACGTCTCGCTGCATTTCCAGCACTTCTTCGCCCGCAAGGTGATGTTCGTCAAGCACGCCTCGGCCTACGTGGTGATGCCCGGCGGCTTCGGCACCCTCGACGAGCTGGCCGAGATCCTCACCCTGGTGCAGACCGGCAAGTCGCGCCGCATTCCGATCGTCCTGCTGGGCAGCACGTTCTGGCAGGGGCTGATCGACTGGTTCGGCGACCAGCTCCTGGGCGAGAAGACCATCGCCGCCGAGGACATGCAGCTGTTCACCCTGTGCGACACGGCCGACGAGGCGGTGGACGCGATCTTCGATTTCTACCGAAACCGCGGTGTCACGGCGACCGAGGAAGAGCAGCAGAAACTGCTCGACCTCTGAGCCGGGCCAGCCAATGCCGGCCAGCCAATTCCAGCTAGCAACCCCGGGCCACCGACGCCGGGCAAACCCAAGCAACGAACGAGACCGACATGTCCGTTTTTACCAAGGTCGATACCGAACAACTCGCCACCTTCCTGACCCGGTTCGACTGCGGTGAGCTGGTCGAGCATCGCGGCATCGCCGCCGGTATCGAGAACACCAACTACTTCGTCACCACCACCGGCGGACGCTACGTGCTCACCCTGTTCGAGAACCACGGCGCCGACGAGCTGCCGTTCTTCCTCGACCTGATGGCCTATCTGGCCGAGCACGACATCCCCACCGCCCACCCGGTGCCGACGCGCGACGGGGCCTACCTGACCGAACTCAACGGCAAGCCCGCGGCCCTGGTCCAGCGCTTGACCGGTGCCTCGCTCGATCACCCGGACCCGGCGGCCTGCGCGGCGATCGGCCACACGCTGGCGCGTTTCCATCGCGTCTCGACCGACTTCCCCGAGTACCGCGCCCCGGATCGCGATCTGGCCTGGGCCGAGACCGTGGCGCGCCAGCTGCACGAGAAGGCCAGCGACGACGAGCTCGCGCTGCTCGACGACGAACTGGCCTTCCAGCGCGGCCAGTCGCGGGCGGACCTCCCGCGCGGTGCGATCCACGCCGATCTGTTCCGCGACAACGCCCTGTTCGACCACGGCGAACTCACCGGCATCATCGATCTCTACTACGCCTGCACCGATGCCCTCGCCTACGATCTCGCCGTGACACTCAACGACTGGTGCGTCGACGAGCGGGGCCAGTCCCGCCCGGCCGAACGCGACGCCCTGCTGGCGGGCTATCTCGCCGAACGGCCCCTAAGCCGGGCCGAGCAGGCGGCCTGGCCGGGCCTGCTGCGCGCCGCGGCGCTGCGCTTCTGGGTCTCGCGCATGCAGGATCAGTATTTCCCGCGCGCCGCCGAAATGACCTACATCAAGGACCCGACACCGTTCCGCCGCATCCTCGAGGCGCACCGCGCCGCCGGCGATCGGACGCGAACGTGGATCGAGTCCAACCAGCCCGACGAGGCCAACCGATGACGCCTGCACCGTCTTCCTGTCGATTGAGTCGCCTGGTCGATCGTCTCGACCGCGTGAACGAGTGGACCGGCCGAGTGGTCGCCTGGCTGGGCCTGGTACTGACGCTGACCGTCTTCGGCGTGGTGGCCCTGCGCTATGGCCTCTCGGACAGCAACCAATGGCTGTCCGAATCGATCACCTACTGGTTCGCGCTGCTGTTCATGCTCGGCATGGGCTACACCTATCGCCACGACGGCCACGTGCGGGTCGACGTGCTTTCGCGCAATGCCCGCCCCAAGACCCGCGCCTGGATCGAGATCATGGGCGTAGTCGTCCTGCTCTGGCCGGTCTGCCTGTTTATCGCGTTTAGCAGCCTCGAGTACGTCGGCAACAGCTGGGCGATGCGCGAGGGCTCGCCGGAGCCCGGTGGCATCCCGCTGTTGTATCTCCTGAAGACCCTGCTAATCGTCATGCCGGCCCTGCTCTTCTGGCAGGGGCTGGTCGAGCTGCTCCGGCACGTTGCCGTCCTGCGCAACGAGCAGCCCACCGAACCCGAGCACGGCTCGATCAAGGAGGGCATGTAAGGCATGGAATGGCTGCTGCTCCTGATGGTGCTGACCATCTTCGCCGCGCTGATGAGCGGATTCCCGGTCGCCTTCGTGCTTGCCGGCGTTTCGCTGGTCTTCGCCGGCATCGGCACGCTGATCGGCGTCTTCGACCACGGCCTGATGAGCGCCATGCCCAACCGCCTGTTCGGGATCATGCTCAACCAGACGCTGGTGGCCGTGCCGCTGTTCGTGCTGATGGGCGTGTTGCTGGAAAAGGCCCGGGTGGCCGACGACCTCCTCGAGAACATGAGCGCGCTGTTCGGCCGTCGCCCGGGCGGGCTGGGGCTGTCGATGATGCTGGTCGGCGCGATCCTCGCGGCCAGCACCGGCATCGTCGGCGCAACCGTGGTGACCCTGGGCCTGATCGCCCTGCCGGTCATGCTGCGCCGCGGCTACGACCCGCGCCTGGCCTCGGGTTCGGTCGCGGCCGCCGGCACGCTCGGGCAGATCATTCCGCCCTCGATCATCCTCGTGCTGCTGGGCGACCAGCTCGCTAACGCCTACACCCAGGCACAGCTCGACCAGGGCATCTTCTCGCCGGAGACGGTGGCCGTGGGTGACCTGTTCAGCGGTGCGCTGATCCCGGGGCTGATCCTGATCGCGGCCTACGCCGCCTACATCCTGTTCGTCGCCTGGCGCCAACCCGAGCGCGTGCCGGGCCTCACCGAGGCGGAACTGGCCGAACGCCCGCCGATCAGTCGCCTACTGCTCGCCCTGGCCCCGCCCATCCTGCTGATCGTGCTGGTACTTGGCTCGATCATGTCCGGCATCGCCACCCCGACCGAGGCGGCCGCCGTGGGCGCCGTCGGCGCCATGCTGCTCGCCGCCGCCAAGCGGCGCCTGAGCCTGCCCGTGCTCCACGAGAGCCTGACCGGCACCCTGCGGGTCACCGCGATGGTGTTCCTGATCTTCATCGGCGCCTCGATCTTCTCGCTGGTCTTCCGCGGCTTCGGTGGCGACGAGATGGTCCACGACCTGCTCAGCGGTCTGCCCGGCGGGGCGATGACGGCCCTCCTGATCGTCATGCTGGTGGTGTTCCTGCTGGGCTTCATGCTCGATTTCATCGAGATCACCTTCGTGGTGGTGCCGATCGTCGCCCCGGTGCTCCTGATGATGGGCATCGACCCGATCTGGCTGGGCATCCTGCTCGCGGTCAACCTGCAGACGAGCTTCCTGACCCCGCCGTTCGGCTTTTCGCTGTTCTACCTGCGCGGCGCGGCACCCCGGAGCATTCGCACCGGCCAGATCTACCGCGGGGTGTTGCCGTTCATCGCGATCCAGCTCGCGGTGCTCGCCCTGCTGGTCATCTTCCCGGACATCGTCACCTGGCTCCCCGAGACCCTTGACGTCCGCACGCCCTGACAGCACGACGCGGCCGGGACTGGCACCGATCGAGCTGGTCGGCCGTGACGAGCGGCTGCGGATCGACTTCCCGCTCGCGCTCGCGCCGATGGCCGGCATTTCCGATCGCCCCTTTCGCCAGCTGTGTTTCGACCAGGGCGCGGGACTGGTGGTCAACGAGATGATCAGCAGCAAGCCGGAGCTCAGGAACACGCGCAAGAGCGAACAGCGCCGCATCCGTCCCGACGACCCGGAGCCGCGTGCCGTCCAGCTTCTGGGCAACGAACCCCATGATCTTGCCGAGGCCGCGCGGCAGGCCTACCGCGACGGCGCGCAGCTGATCGACCTCAACCTGGGCTGCCCGGCGAAAAAGGTCTGCCGCAAGGCCGCCGGTTCGGCCCTGATGGCCGAGCCCGACACCGTCGCTCGGCTGCTCGAGGCCGCGGTCGAGGCCGTGCCCTGCCCGGTCACGCTCAAGATGCGCACCGGCCCGGACGAGGACTGGCGCAATGCCCCGGAAATCGCGCGGATCGCCGAGGAGGCGGGCATCGCGATGCTCTCGATCCACGGGCGCACCCGGGCGCAGAAGTACACCGGGCGCGCCGAATACGACACCATCGCGCGGGTGGTCGCCGAACGACGCATCCCGGTGCTGGCCAACGGCGACATCGAGTCGGTCGACAAGGCCGTCGAGGTCCTGGAATCGACCGGCGCCGCCGGCCTGATGATCGGGCGCGCCGCCTTCGGCCGACCCTGGCTATTCGCCCAGCTACGCGCCGCGCTGGAAGGCCGCACCGTGCCATCCGAGCCCGGCCCCGTCGAGGTCATGGGCTTCGTCCGCGAGCAATTCGAGAATATTTATCGCCATTACGGAAATGTGATGGGCGTGCGCATCGCGAGGAAGCACTGGGGGTGGTATTCTTCGCGGCTACCGATTGCCGAAGGGACGCGCAAGGAGTTCAACCGACTGGAGACCATCGAGTCCCAGCGCCGGTGGCTTGACCGGCGGGAGGCCGAGCTTCGCAGCGTATCGAGTCCGTCCGCCGCGCCAACTGCCTGAACGGCCCGCGGAACGCTCGAACCAGGGGACACGGGACGACCACGGAACCCTCCGGTCGTCCCGGTTTCTCGTGGCCCTGTCCGCCCCAATGCCGCGTTGTTGAAAAGAATAATGACCTACTCATCCAGCACCGCCACTGCCGAATCCAACGTGTCGTCACTCAACGGCAGCGCCCGTCGTGCGGCCGAGTGCCAGCGCGACGTGCACGAGACCATCATCGATGCGCTGGACATCCTCTGGGATGCCTTCGAGGAAGACCAGCCCAGCAACCTCTACCAGCTGGTCATGGGCCAGGTCGAGCGTCCCCTGCTCGCCCGCGTGCTCGAGCGCTGTGACCACAACCAGAGCCGGGCGGCCGCCTGCCTGGGCATCAATCGCAGCACCCTGCGCAAGAAACTGCGCGACCACGACCTGATCTGACCCCGCTGTAGCGCTTTTCCTCCGGCCTGAGCGGCCCACTCGCCCGGTTTCCCCACCCTCTCGATCGGGCCTCGGCATACACCCGTGGCAGCGCCGTTTCAGCCGCCTGTTGCATCGGCGCAAACGCCGCCGGCATGCGCTCCCCGCCTCGGGAAATTCTGCACGAATGCCATACCGCTCTGCGCGTCTTGAGCCGGGCAGATGCAAGGCGCTCGTCCGCCGCGGAAGGGTTGTTCCCTTTCCAAGGACGAAACCGAATCGGCAGGACGCCGATTCGGCCGGCGCTAGCCGGCCCGAAGGGCAAGGTCCAGGGACGGACCTCGCGACGCAGCAGATGCCCGGCTCAAGACGCGCCCTTTGGGGCCTGGCGAGTCGCCCGTGCTCCGCGTTGCGATGTCTTGACGTGGCCACCGGCACGCCAGCGACATCGCGCCTTGATCACGAACGACTCGCCAAGCCAGAGTGGCATGGCATTCGTGCAGAGTTTCCCCTGATAAAAATTTGCTTTGACCGGTCGAAAAAACGCGGTATAACGCGCCGGAAAATCGGCTGGTCAGCCCCGGGATCGGGGCGCCGGCCCGGGCGCCGCGTCCGGGACCCATGATGGCCTGCAGGACTTGGCCATGACCGTCGATCGATGCCAACGCGACCTCGCCGAGGTTGCCTTGAACGTGTTGATCACGCAGGTACATCATGAGCAAAGAAAACGACTATCAGGACCTCGACGATTGGGACGACACCGACGTCGAGGACGACGATCAGAACAGCGACTCGCTGCTCGACAGCATCAAGGGAACCAAGGACGCCCGCCGCCGGCTCGACGACCTCCTCGAGGAACGTCGGCTGCGCGCGCAGATGACCGACGATTTCTAGATCACGTGATCTAGACGTCTCGGGCCGCGGGCCGCCGCCAATCGGAGACGCCCCATGCCCGACGCCCGCCCGAATCCAGCCCCTGTCCCGCACCGGGGCGTGCTCGCCATCGGCCTGCTCGGCGGACTGCTTGCCGTCATCCTCGCCGCCCTCGCAGCCCATGGCCCACTGGCGCCGACCGATGTGACCGGCCAACGCCAGATCGACACCGCCAACCTGCTGCATTTCGTGCACGTTCTCGCGTTGATGTTGCTGGCCTTCTGGCCCGGCCCGGGCCCCTGGCGTCTGGTCACCGCCGCCTGCTGGATCGCGGGCACGCTGCTGTTCAGTGGCAGCCTCTACGCCCTCATCCTGTTCGGCCAGGCCTGGCCCGGACTGGTCACCCCGCTGGGTGGACTGCTGCTGATGCTCGGTTGGCTCGCCTGGCTGACCGGCGTTATCCGGGCGAAAAAGGCACCCTAGGACCGGCTACAAAACAGAAAAGTACAGAATCATCTATGGCCTGCTCCCCGATCGCAAGCCCCCGGTGGGGTGGTGGATAATCAGGTTGCGTCAATCTATTCGGCCTCCTCGTGGAGCGGTTCAGTGCTCCGGGCCTCGATGGAGAAATCCGCGCCTGT